>DATNPE010000102.1:0-2591 GCA_036703355.1 Allocoleopsis sp.
AAACATTCAACTGTGACAAGGTGCTGATGGCATGTCCTAGCGGCTCCCATTCGGTCTGACTAATCCGTCCAGAGCGTAAGCGACCACTCTCAATGCGGGATTCGCTAGAGAGTAAGCGGTAAACCAACTGCTCTTTCGACATCTCCAAGCTAAACACTGCGACGGGTAGCTTGTGAAATGCCGAAATATTCCGAGCAATATTTAGGACAAAGCTAGTGTTATGAACGCAGATGTCATTGGCAACAAAATTGTGCGTCTCTGGAATGGTTAAGTCATAAACCTGCTTGTATCCAACGGGTTCGATCGCAACAATTTCGTCCCAATAGATATCGCTAGTCGATAGATTTTGCAGCTCTTGGTTTTCTAGAGCGGTTGCTAAAGCCAATAGCCGTTCACGAGTGGGAGCGCGTTTACCCACATGAATATTGCTATAGCCAGCAATTCCTGCTCGCATCGCTAAAGGTTGCCAAGATTCAGTTCCTTTAGCCTCTGCGATCGCGGCCCAAACTTCCATCGGAATTAAATCTCGATTGGTTTGGTATTTCTTATTTAGCAGGGCTGCTTGTACTTTGGATAAAGCTGCTTCTTTACCAAAAATGCCAATCTCAGCAATAAAAGTCTTGATGGACAAGGCATCAGTGATGTCCAGTTGCCAAGCAGGTCTGCGCGTGTCTTTATACTTAACTGCCCGTTGCTTGAGAGCAGCAATAATGCCAAA
Organism: Allocoleopsis sp.; assembly: GCA_036703355.1. Classification (GTDB taxonomy): domain Bacteria; phylum Cyanobacteriota; class Cyanobacteriia; order FACHB-46; family FACHB-46; genus Trichocoleus. The sequence continues at coordinate 719 of DATNPE010000102.1, forward strand.
GCGCAGTAGCAAATGTTGGACTTGCCGAGCCAACTTTTCACTGGCGGTGGCATACCCCAGCTGAGCCTGCCCACTGGTTAAGACGGTGGCCCAGCCATCAGTCGCAAACAGACGGTTAAGAAATAAGGCAACCTGCGATCGCTGCAACTTAAAGACAACTGGGGGAATCACTTTCTCATAGGCACTCTTGCCCCACAGCCCCAGTTCTCGCAACCAGGTCGTTAAAGCATTCTGGCGATCGATCGCGCTCAGTTCTTGCGGGGTCAGTGCTGCAAACTCCTCTCCCAAAACCTCACTTAAGTTGTTTAAGTGCTGCGAGCTAGGAGTACAAACGCCTTGTTGCCACTGGCAGACTAAAGAAGGGCTGACTTCAAGCGTTTGAGCTACTGCTTTAGCCGTAAGTGGACTCGATTTAATGGCACGACCGAGGCGATCGCCAAAAACTCTTCGGTTAGCCGCAACAGTTTCTAAACTGGTAGCAACGTAGAAGCTGGGAGTTCTTGACCCAGAGGTGTCTTGGCGAACTTTGAGATTGGCAAAATCAGTGACAGCTTCGGTAAAGTCCTGCTGAAGTTGGAGGTTACTGTTCGTAAAGCCTCGGTTGGTTCGGGTTAAACAGCCATCACCAATCAAATAGCCCAAGAGTTTAACTTGGCACTCTCGCAGGCTTTCAGTGCCAAAAACTTCCAACCTGCGGGGCACAGCAATTTTGTCACCAGGTTGCAACTCACCCAAAGGTCGCCATCCCTGAAGCGTCATGTAAGGGTGGGTAATGGTAGTTTCAACCGATCGCCCTAGACGAGTGGTAACCCGAAACACAGGTTTAAGGCCATCGTCTACATAAGCTGAGGGGTGAGTGAGGCTAAATCGCCAATTTTGATCCAACGTCAGCAATCTTCCTTGACGACGCTGATAGACTTCCTCAATCGTGGCAATACTACCGTCCTCTAAAACGATCTCTGTGTTGGCTTCACAACACTTGCCCATTGACGGACGCCCCGCCACAATTACGAGGTCCGATCGCTGGAAACCTTGAGTCATGGCATCCAGATCATAGAAGCCACAAGCGATCCCTGGCATCACCATGCCTAAGGAACGGCTTTCAATATCGGAGAAAGTGTCGGTGAGAATATCAGAAGTCGGGACAAGACCTTGTTGCGGGCGGTCTTGGGTAATGCTAAAAACTTTTTGCTCAGATTGGTCGAGGATCTTGGCTAGCTCACTGTTGGTTTCGTAGCCGAGCTGCGCGATCTCGGTGCCAACCTGAATCAGCTTACGCCGCAAATACTTATCCATGACCAGCGAGGCGTACTGGTCGATGTTGACGGCACTGATCGTTCGATCCACCAGTTGGGCTAGTCGGCTTTGCCCACCCACTTTTTCTAGCGAGCTGTGGTCTTGTAGCCAACTCGTGACACTCATCAAGTCAGTTGGCTTGCCTTGGCTATGTAGGGTAACAGCGGTGCGATAAATCTCTTGGTGAGCGCTGATGTAGAACGCTTCGGGCCGCAGAATATCAATGACGCGGTTGATGGCTTCTGGGTCTAATAAGATCCCGCCTAAGATGGCTTCTTCTGCATCAATATTTTGGGGGGGTAGGCGATCGCTGAGCGGTTGAAAATTTAAGTCGTGAACCATAACAGGTACAACTGTAAAAAGGTTTGGATCAAATGAGACGGATGAGCGGCTGACTCACCCGTCCGACACTGAAGACAAAACTGGTCAGTTGCAGCCTCTACGGGGCCTCACACACTAGCCTGTTATGTATATCAGAATTCTACCGACGCAAAGCGGCAAGAATTAACGATAGCGTTCTTAAATAAGTTGTGATGTTGGGGATGTGGGGGCGGTGCCCCCACGCAAGGGTTCTGCC
>DATNPE010000103.1:0-2993 GCA_036703355.1 Allocoleopsis sp.
GTTCTCTCCTTTGTCTGACGCTACCAGCTTTTGGCAGTTTCTGAATAATTCAGCTTTGGGAAACTTAAGCGCGTCTCCAGTTCTTTTTAACCACCCAAATAATGAAGGCTGCAATCAGAATGCAGAGGACGACTTTAGAGAGTGGCCCGACGTATTGATCCACCAAATGATAGTTTTGGCCCAAGGCGTAGCCTGCATAAGTCAACAGACTTACCCACAGAGTGGTGCCCAGGGTGGAGTAGATGAGAAACGGTACCAGTGGCATACCGCTGATGCCAGCCGGAAGAGAAATGAGCGTGCGGACACCAGGCACGAGACGACAGAAAAAGACAGCCTTGGCATTGTAGCGATCGAACCAATCATTGGCGCGGTCGATGTCTTTGCTAGAGATAGATAGCCACTTACCATAGCGATCGGCTAGAGCCTTTAACCGTTCCTCGCCCACCAGTTTACCCGCATAGTACCAGGGCAAGGCTCCCAATACCGTACCCAAAACCCCTGCGAAGACGGCATAGAAAAACTGCATTTTGCCTTGATAAACTGTGAAGCCTGCCAGCGGCATGATCAGCTCGGATGGAATGGGTGGAAAAAGATTTTCCAAAAACATCAATAGACCAATGCCCACGTAGCCTAGGGAGTTCATGGTGTTGGTAATCCACTCAGCCATCTGCTCAAGTCCTCACGGGTGATTTAGAACATAAACAAATGGGGCGCTGAGAACGCCCCAATTCAGAGAATGCTAAAAACTTGGTTTAGGTTCCAGCGGTCCAAGAGTTAATGTATTCAATCTGCTCTGAGGTGAGTGTATCAATCTGCACTCCCATTGCTTGCAGCTTCAAGCGAGCAATTTCGCGATCGACTTCAGTGGGGATGGAGTGAATGCCAGGAGCCAAGCTACCTTTGTTCTTCACCAAGTATTCGCAAGCGAGAGCTTGGTTGGCAAAGCTCATATCCATTACAGCGCTGGGGTGGCCTTCTGCCGCAGCCAGGTTGACCAAGCGGCCTTCGCCTAGCACCACAACCGATTTACCGTTTTGCAAGCGGTACTCTTGAGTGAAGTTGCGAACATCCTTGACTTCAGTGGCTTTGGCACCCAAGGACTTAAGGTCGATTTCAATGTCGAAGTGACCAGAGTTGCACACGATCGCGCCATCTTTCATCGCTTCAAAGTGCTCAGCCCGGATCACATGCTTGTTGCCAGTGACAGTGACGAAGATATCGCCCAGAGGAGCCGCTTCAGCCATTGGCATGACACGGAAGCCATCCATGACCGCTTCGATCGCCTTGATGGGATCGATTTCGGTGACGATCACGTTGGAGCCGAGGCCACGTGCGCGCATCGCAGTACCTTTACCACACCAGCCATAACCAGCGACAACGAGGGTTTTACCAGCCAGCAGAATGTTGGTGGCGCGGATGATGCCATCGAGAGTTGATTGGCCTGTACCGTAGCGGTTATCGAAGAAGTGCTTGGTGTCGGCGTCGTTGACGTTCATGGCAGGGAAGGTGAGCACGCCATCTTTGAGCATGGCTTGCAAGCGCACAATCCCGGTGGTGGTTTCTTCGGTGGTGCCAATCAGGTCAGCGATTTGGTGCTGGCGCTGTTGAATCAGAGTGGCAACCACATCACTACCGTCGTCGATGATGATGTTGGGGCGATGGTCGAGCGCGATTTGGACGTGACGGTGGTAGGTGTCATTGTCTTCGCCTTTTTGGGCATACACGGAGATACCATGATCGGCAACCAAGCTGGCAGCTACGTCATCTTGAGTCGAGAGGGGGTTGCTGGCGATCAGGACGGCATCGGCTCCGCCTGCTTTCAGTGCGATCGCCAAGTGCGCGGTTTCCGTGGTAACGTGACAGCAGGCTACGAGACGCAGCCCTTCAAATGGCTTTTCTTGAGCAAAGCGATCGCGGATCTGACGAAGAACAGGCATTTCCCGCCCAGCCCATTCGATCCGCTGTCTGCCTTGGGGTGCAAGTGATAAATCTTTGACTTCGTGCTTCAGCCGGATGGGAGTCGCGGTCATGAAATTGCTTCCTTACAAGAATATTGAACTCACTGACTTAAACTAGACTAACCGCATTTGCTGATGATCTGAAACTTGAAATTAGGTTCAATTTGCCGTAAGCGCTACAGCGTGTCCCTTGCAACTGATACCTAACTTTTTAATTTAGTTTTTGGGGCGAGGCAGCTCAAACATGCAGTTCAGATTAGCGCGGGCGTACCAATCACCTCCCATACGGCTAACGTAATCAATTCGAGTGGGGTCAATTTCACCATTGACTAAGACGTGGTCGGCAATATGGAAATAGACCACTTCACCAATGACGTAATTTGCCGCTGCTGAACCTTGACCATGCGGCACAACCTGATGCAGACGACACTCCATCGCCAGCAAGCTCTCAGCAACTCTAGCAGGCCGCACTTTGACAGTTGGAGCAGGAGTGAATCCGGCGGGTTCCCATTCGCTCAAGTCCGGTGGAAAGTCTGCTGAGGTGAGATTCATGCCTGCACAGATTTCATAGCTGACGATGTTAATTACATATTCCCCCGTTTCCTGGATGTTCCGCAGCGTATCCTTCGGCTGACCGTGGCGGTTGGTGTTGGGTGAGAAGGCAACGGAGGGAGGATTCGTACCGCCTGCCATGAAATAGCTGAAAGGAGCCAGATTGGGAATCCCAGCCGCCGAAACAGTAGAAACAAACGCGATCGGACGGGGAGCCACACAGTGGGTAAGCAGGTGATAAATCTGGCTGGAAGACAATTCAGCACAGTCGAAACTCTGATAAACGTTGGCACTCGTTGGTTCAGGCATCACAATCTCTCAGCATCAGTGAATCAAATTCTACTGAAACCGTAAGAGTGCACTGCTAACTAAAGCGTGAGAATGACCGAGCGATCGCACAGCGTTAGAACTTGAAGACGCTATTAGTACAGGACGCTATTAGTACATAAATACTATAATAGTGTTGGAGCATAACAACTCAAT
>DATNPE010000104.1:0-3704 GCA_036703355.1 Allocoleopsis sp.
GTTGAGCAGAAACAGAGCGAAGAATAGTGTCCACAATTGCTCGTAGCGTAGCGATTGCAGACTTAGGAGGATTTGGTAACCTAGACCGCCAGCGCCGATGATGCCTAGAACAGCCGCAGAGCGAATCGAGCATTCAAAACGGTAAAAGGTGTAGGAGAGTAGGTTGGGAAAAGCTTGAGGAATGAGGCCGTAGGTCAAGGCTGGTAGCGGTGCAACTCCACTGTTTAGCAGCGCTAGTAAGGGTTGACGGGGCGTTTCATCCAGAATTTCGGAGAAGACTTTGGCGGTGATGGCTCCAAAAGGAATGGCGATCGCGAGAACGGCGGTGAGCGGGTCTAAACCGAAAATGTTGACGAAAAACAATCCCCAAATAAGTTCATGAATCGCACGGGGCACTGATAAGAGCGCTCTAATGCTGAGCCAAGGCCAGCGATCGCGATTGAGCCATGACAATGGGTGGAGTTTTTGACGCCAAGACTGGAAGCGCCCTGTCTCTCGCTGAGAGAGAAAAACGGATTGCCACCAAACCTCAGAAGCCAAAACCCCTCCAACGATGCCAACCACAACACTAAGGCTTGTCCCACAAACCGCATAAGCCAAAGTTGTGAGTGTCGAGTGCCAGGTGAGCCAAAGAAATTCTGGGCTGAAATCGGGGTGGAGGCTAGCTGCGAGGAAACGCCCGACTAAGCTCCAACCGCCTGAATTGAGCAGACTACGGCTAAAAATGCCAGTTTGCTGGAGAGACCAAGCGATCGCAGCCAAACAGATGACTCCCCACAGCGTTCGTGAATTGAACAGCGAAGGGCGTGGAGGATGTTTGATCGGGGTTTGGAAAAAAGAGCGATCGCGAGTCGGCCACACAGCAAATTTAAGTTCAGTGATCAATCCGATAGAGCGCTTCTATCATCGCTGGCGAGATATCAGTTGCAGGCGCATCAAAAACAATTCGTCCTTGCCTCAAGCCAATGATGCGATCGCAGTGACTTTGAGCCAGTTCAATGGAGTGCAAGCTCATCACTAGAGTTTTGCCTGTGCTTTGACTGAGATCACGCAACAAATCCATGATTTCTCGGCTGCGCTCTGGGTCTAGGCTGGCGATCGGTTCATCCGCTAAGATTACCGCTGGATCTTGCACCAATACCCGCGCTAGAGCCACCCGTTGTTGTTGCCCGCCGGAAAGTTGATCGGTGCGATCGTAGAGCTTTTCAGGAATACCCACTTGCGTGAGGGCTTTGGCAGCAGTTTCGACCTCTAAAGGCCAGAGAAGCGAAAGTGCTGCTTTGAACCAAGACCAGCGACCTAAGTGCCCTGCATTAACGTTGTGCACCACTCGCAGGTTATCTACCAAATGGAATTGTTGATAGACCGTACCAATTTGTTGCTGTACTTGTCGCAAAGTCCGGGGAGGCAGCGTAGACAAAAGGCGACCGATCGCCCAAACTTCTCCTTGGCTGGGAAATAGGGTGCCGTTGAGCAAGCTGATTAAAGTACTTTTTCCTGCGCCACTAGGTCCAACGAGAGCCACCCGCTCTCCTGGTTGAATTTGCAAGGTAATGCTGGTCAAGGCGGGCAACGAACCGAACCATTGACTAACCTGTTTCAACTCCAAAATTGGAACAGCCGTGCTCATTTGATTTTGCCAATCTCGCGACCTACCGCCTCAATTTTGGCGTAGTTGGCGTTTTGAGTCGGGATAAACTTCTGCGCTCCGAACAAGTCCAAAATTTCCTTCTGCTCTGGCACCTTTGGATCTAACTTGACTAGCGCTGTCTGCACTTTCTGTGGAAAATCTTCGCCATAGCGCTGCTTTACTTGAGAATTGATGACCCAGTGGTAGTCATAGTAAGCGGGGGTTTGCCACAAGACCACAACCTTATCTAGGTTGACTTCCCCCGCCTTGACGCGATCGCCCCATACTTGCTCATTCAGCACGCCAGCGTCGTAAGTTCCTGCTTCTACTAACTTGATCGTGGCATCGTGAGAACTCGAAAATCCGGGTTGCCCTTCGAAGTCGTTCAGAGTCATGCCCGCTTGTTGGAGGAAATACTGCGGCATCAAACGGCCCGAAGTTGAAGACTCACTCCCAAAGGTAAATGTCCGCCCCTTCAAGGCTGTTAATCCCTTCAGGGCTTGAATCGGAGTGAGGCCACTGGCTTTGTTAGCAATAAAGACGCTGTGAAACTTCTCGTCAATATCGCGTTGAGCGATCGCCTCTGCTCCTGGGACTTGCAAGCGTGCTTGAACTCCTGTCAAACCACCAAACCAAACTAGATCCAGATCACCTACCTTAAAAGCGGTCACGGCAGCGGTGTAGTCGGTTACAGGCTTGTACTGAACAGGCACCCCCAACTCTTTTGTCAAATAGTCTGCCAGCTTGCCATACAAGCGCTGCAACTTCTCTGGATCTTGATCTGGAATCGCTCCCGCTACCAACGGCTGCACTTTACCATTTGTATTTGATGTTGAGGTGGTTGAATTGTTTTGGGGTGAGCAAGCCACTAAGGGCAGTAACAACAGGCATAAACCAATTAGACCAGCTTTTTGCATACAGGCTTCCATCTCTCCCAGATCGCACCAGACCAAAAAAGATAATAATCCGAATCTCTACCATAAAGCCGCAGGCTAAAGCCTGGAGCTATTGACACTAAGCCTGCCCGTGCAGGCTACAACCACCTTTTCGAATCTCGGATTAGCTGGACGGTAGGGTTTGCACAAAGTCAAACAAACGGTGGGCCATTTCCAACTTGCTGCACTGCGGCACAGGCACTTGCCGACCGTGAGCATCTAGCAAGACTGCTTGATTGGTATCGGTGCCGAAGCCGCTATTAGGTTGATCGACTGGATTGGCCGCGATCGCATCTAATTTTTTTCGCCGTAGCTTATCTAAAGCAGGGGTGACAATATCTCCGGTTTGCGCGGCAAAGCCAATTAAACGCTGGTGAGGTTGCTTGAGCGTACCAAGTTCGGCAGCAATGTCGGGAACTGAAGATAACGGCAGGGTAGAAGGGAGCGATCGCTTGGGGAGTTTTTCGGCGTGGTATTCAGCAGGTTTGACATCCGCTACTGCTGCTGACATCACAATCCAATCTGCATTAGGTAAGCACTCTAGCAACGCTTGGCGCATTTCCTCGGCACTGATTACGGGCAGCGATCGCACTCCTTGCAAGGGCGAACGACCATTCGCCCCTACACCAGTGAGAGGAGCATGCACCAGCGTTACAGTCGCACCTCGATGCAAAGCTGCTTGCGCCAGAGCTAAGCCCATCTTGCCCGTGGAAGGATTGCCGATAAAGCGCACCGGGTCGAGATGCTCGCGAGTGCCGCCCGCACTAATTAAAATCTGCTTACCTGCCAAATCTCGTTGTCCTCGCGTGTGCAACAAGGAAAGCAAGTGCGGCAGAATTTCTTCCGGTTCTGCCATGCGACCTGCCCCGACGCGATCGCAAGCTAAAATACCTGCTCCTGGACCAACCGCGTGATAGCGCGAATCAGCTTGAATCTGCTGCCAATTCCGTTGGACTGCCTGCTGCTCCCACATATCTGTGTTCATCGCTGGAGCGAGTAGAACTGGGCAGGTAGAAGCCAAAACCGTATTCGTGAGTAAATTATCTGCTAAGCCGTAAACCAACTTGGCTAAAGTGTTAGCGGTGAGGGGAGCCAACAGCAACACGTCAGCCCATTCCCCCAACTCAATATGCAGCGGA
>DATNPE010000105.1:0-3129 GCA_036703355.1 Allocoleopsis sp.
TCAATCCACAATGCTTAAAACTTCGGAAAATAACAAAGACTATACTCCTAAGGAGCTGCCATCGGCAGGAGAAATTCAAGCCTGGATGGTTTCTTATCTAGCTGAGTTGTTAGCAATTGAGGCAGATGAAGTTAATGTTGCAATTCCTTTTGATCGTTACGGTTTAGATTCTTCCGTAGCCGTTGGTCTAACTGGCGACCTGGAGGATTGGTTAGACAGAAAACTCGATCCAACTCTACTGTACGATTACCCCACTATTGAGGCTTTATCTCAGCATTTGGCGGAGGAAATCAAAGTAACAGTTGAAGTATGACGCATGAAGTCAGCTGTCGCGCATACAAGTTGCACTTTGGGCTAATGGCTATAGCAAGCCTCAATGAACCGTGAGAATTCTCAACAAACCCCTTCAGCCACAGAAGACGCCAAGACAATCTTATCTTAGGAAAGCGCTATGGTAGATTCCATCCCATCACCGGAGCTAGACCATCAGTCTTTGACTCCATTTGAGCAAAAGTCAAAGAAGCATATCAAACTGACAGAAATCAATTATCGCCGCAATACTGAGTCCGATTACACAGAGAAAATCGAGGAACTAGACAAGCACTTCGATTACAACAGTAATAGCGATTATTATTGGGGCGAACCAGAATTTTCTCTGCTTTACGGTACCCCACTTTATGAAGAAGCGTCTCCCTCCCAAAAGAGAGCGCTCAATCACCTTTATTGGGCTACACAGTATAACCAAACTGCGGCTACCGAAGCGAATGCAGTACTCTACAATCAGGTGACGGCTGGTGTTTTTTCCCTAATGGGCGGTTACGATACTCTCTGTAAAGAGCTAGACCTTGAAACAGCTCAGGAACGTCACCACATTCATGCGTTCCACATGATGGGTTACAAAACAAAAAAGGCTTTGCTAGGCTCATCGTTTAGTGCTTCCATTCAGGGTAAATCGCACAATAATAATTCACGTCGAGGATTAGCACTCACACAGCCATCACACAATCGGGCGGCGTCAGCGAGGCGAAGCCCTGGGCAACAAAATTCAGCACTGCACAACGGGCGATCGCAACTTTTCACCTTTAACTGGCAAAGTTCCCCTTTATCCGCATATCAGGACTCCGCCTTGCGCTTCGTCACTAATAAGGTACTGTTAAAAAACCAAGCACAATACTACTCCCAATATTTAAGGGACTTGGACGAGAAAGGCGAACCGATTCCTGCTCAAACCACTGGTTTATTAGGGCAATTAGCACCTCGACCTTTGCTACAGTTCTTCACCTTAAATTGTGGAACTTCGCCCTTCTTGGCTTGCATGTTCTACGTGACACGATTCATGGCGAATATGCTGATCAAAAATTACGAATACCGCTATTCCCAGTATTACAGGGAATTAGAAAAGAAAGGCGGTTTCATTCCAGCGCCACTCGCCGTTTCCCATTACCATCTATTAGATGAAGCGTTTCACACAACAACATCTCAACTGATTGCTCAAGACTTGTACAAGGATTTTCCGAAACCAACAGCCTACGAAAAATTCTTAGCCAATCTGACAATCTATAAGGCACAAAGTGTCGGCTTGAGTGGTCTTTCTGGAGGAATACCTGCAATATTCCGAAATGATGATACGTTCATCCTCTCATTTTACAGGCTGCTACAGTCTCCTGTATTTAATATGTCTGACCGAGAAGCATTAGACTGGCTCCAGAAGTGCTTGTGTCAGGAGCACGAGGGTTTCCATTTAACTCTCAAATACCACGAACGCCTCCTGTCAGATCTGCGTCGGCTGTTTGAGCCTATCGATTACCTGTGGCGCGTCAATCGCGAACTGGGCATTATGGCTTCAGGTGGCTCGATGGAGCAGGCTATCCAAAATAACATCAAGACTTTTCAGCAATTCTCGAAGTCCGTTGCCTAAAGGTTCAAAATTTTGAATTTTGAATGAATTTGCTGGGCACGTCCATAGAAATAGTTTCCATTAGAGGTTTGACCGTGGAACCCATAGCAATAATTGGTATTGGTTGTCGTTTTCCCGGAGCCAACAATCCCGAAGCGTTCTGGCAGCTGTTGCATAACGGTGTGGATGCGATCGCACAGGTGCCAAAAGACCGATGGGATATTGACTCATTCTATAACCCAGAGCCAGGTATACCTGGAAAAATGAACACGCGCTGGGGTGGCTTTCTGGATCAGGTTGATCAGTTCGAGCCTAGCTTCTTTGGGATTTCTCCCCGTGAGGTAGAGCGCATGGACCCCCAGCAACGGCTAGTCTTGGAGGTCGCCTGGGAAGCTCTAGAAAACGCTGGACTAGCACCGGACAAGCTGGCTGGTAGCCAAACAGGGGTTTTCGTAGCGATCGGTAACTACGACTATTGCAGGTTGCTCACCCAGGATTTAGACCTCGTCAATGCTTACGATGGCACTGGCAACACGCTGTGCATTGCCGCGAATCGCCTATCGTACATCCTCAATCTGCGTGGGCCAAGTGTGGTGATCGAAACGGCCTGCTCTTCGTCTCTGGTGGCTTTACATTTTGCTTGCCGGAGTTTGGTTCAGGGAGAATCTAATTTGTGCTTGGTCGGTGGGGTGAGTTTGATGCTGTCTCCAGAGCCGACCATTACTTACTCCCATGCTCGGATGATGGCGGCGGATGGTCGCTGTAAGACGTTTGATGCCAGTGCGGATGGTTATGTCCGAGGGGAAGGATGCGGTGTGGTCGTCCTCAAGCGCCTCTCGGATGCCCTCCGGGATAAGGACAACATTCTGGCAGTCGTCAAAGGCACGGCAGTGAACCAAGATGGTCAAAGCAATGGACTGACAGCACCGAATGGGCCGTCCCAGCAAGCGGTCATCCGCCAAGCCTTGGAAAATGCTGGAGTGGCACCCGCGCAGATTAGCTACGTTGAAGCTCACGGCACTGGCACCTCCCTGGGAGACCCCATCGAAGTCAAATCCCTAAAGGCCGTTCTGATGCAGGGTCGTGAGCCAGATCAGCCCTGTTGGATTGGTTCGGTTAAAACCAATATCGGTCATTTGGAAGCCGCTGCCGGAATGGCTAGCGTGATTAAGGTAGTACTTTCGCTGCAACATCAGGAAATCCCACCCCACCTGCACCTGAAGCAACTCAAT
>DATNPE010000106.1:0-8264 GCA_036703355.1 Allocoleopsis sp.
AGAAGCTTCTCCTACTGCTTCTGTCTCTGCCGATAGAGCCTGAACATCAGCAAGCTCTCCATCACTCATCCCTTCCTCTCGGCTCGGCTGATCCTGGACTAAAAACCAAACCAGTGGCAGTGAGAGCACCATCCCTGCAATACCGAGCACCGCAAACATGGGTCGCCAACCGATCGCATTAATCAACGGCACTACAATCAAGGGGGCACTAGCAGTCGCCACTAAAATGCCCGCGCCCCAAATTGCATTCGCCCGCGATCGCTCCTGAGCCAAAAACCAACGGCTAGTAATGGCACTCGACATCGGGATATGCACCCCTTCTCCCAAGCCCAGCAACAACCGCAACCCAATCAGAGCTGAGAGAGACTGCCCTAGCGGAGCACTCAGAATCGTAAACAGAGAGAAAGCTGCGATCGCCACCATGATGCTACGCTTCGGGCCAAACCGTTCTGCTAGGGGGCTAAGCAGCATATTGGAGAGGGCATAGGAGAGAAAGAATGCTGCCAACAACAGCTCCCCATTGGCTCCAATCTCGCGATCGCTCCAGCCAAAGTCTTGAGCAATCCGGGGCAAAGTCAAGGAGAGATTATTGCGATCGAGGTAGTTGACAAAGACTGTAACGGCGAGGGCAAGGGGGATGCGCCAACGCCCACCTTCAGCAGGCACTGCAACAGTTGACATAGCAGCTGATCCTCAATGAAGGATGATTGTACAACGCTGCTACCGATAGGGCGATAGAGCCATCTCTGCGATCGCACACTCCAGAAGTTGTTAGGGTCAGAAGGCTATGATTGAAATGTGACTGGACAAAGAGCATTCCAGGAGAAAGGGCGAGTGATGAGCGTAACTTACACCGCAGATTTTAATTTATGGGTTGAACAAACCGCTCAGCTTCTCCGCGATCGCCGTTGGCATGAAATTGATCTGGAGCATCTCATTAAAGTGTAGGGCGATCGCCTAGATATCTAAAATTACCAGAGCCGTCCAACCCTCTGGGGTTTGTTCCAGCTTAAAGCGATGTAAGGTCACGGCTTTCACATCAACGCGCTGATGATGGCGTTCAGGATCAAGCTCTTCTCCTTTAGCGATCGCGACCAGACGATAAACCATATCCTTTTGTTCAATCTTTACTTGTTGGGGACGCAGCAGCAGCAGTTCACTGTCTTTGTAGTAGACAAATTCTTGCAGGAAATTAAACAGCAAGAGATCTAGCTCATCATTCTCTAAAGTGAAGGTGCGGGTTGTTTGAGGCGCGATCGCCTCTAGATTATCAATCATCGTATTAGTGACAGCATCTCCCGCCGCAATAAACAGTTCCTCCAAATCCTGACCTGAAGCTTGAAAGGCAATATCCGCGATCGCAATATCCTCTAGAAATTCGTAAGGCATATAGTTCTCACCCCAAAAGCTGAATCTGGATAGCGTGACAGACTGTTAGTGGCAACAGCTCAGCCTAGAGTGTAGCTAACAGTGCAATTCATGCTATTTCGGGAAGTACACCAACATCAATCCTCACAAGACTTGAGGCGGTGCAGAATCTCCGCTTGGTGCTGGTTCACCTGTTTGCCAATAAAGACTAGTGCTGTCGCTTCCTGCTCAAAGGGTTCAAAATCCCAGTGACCCGCCACGAAGTTAAACAAATACATATCGTCTACAAACCGCACAAAGCCTTTGGCACGGTACACCGTCGGTGATAGAGCCGCTGCAAAGGCTTCAAAACAGTCGCGATCGAAGGTGGCAGAAGAGGTGTAACTAAAAGAATCAAACTCTGGCTGATGCACGTGATGCGGTGGTTGTAGCGATCGCTCTGCTTTGGCAATCCCAAACAATAAATCTGGATCAATTTGACCGCGCTGGGTTTGGAAAATAGGAGCCGTTTCATTGAGGCGGTGGAGCTTGGCGGCGATCGCTTCTAGTTCATTCTCTGTCACCAAATCTACTTTGTTCAGCAAAATAGCATCGGCGGCCTCAATCTGAATTCGCGTAGTATGACCAATTTGGGGATACTTCACCAAACCATCGGCATCAATCACAGTCACCACACCATCTAAACGCACAATGGGGATGCTCTCTTGAATATCAAACACCAGCGCATCAGGTTCCGCGAGGCCAGTGGTTTCTACCACGATTAAATCTGGATTCACAGTCTCAATAATTTCATTCACCGCCGCCTCAAACTCTCCCAACAGCGAACAGCAAACGCACCCCCCACCCAGGTCAGCCATGCTCACATTCTGGCCTTGAATCACTTTGGCATCGATCGCAATCTCACCAAATTCATTCATGAGAATCGCGATCTTCTGCGACACTGTAGCCAGAATATGCCGTAGCAGTGTGGTTTTGCCACTACCGAGTGGGCCTGTGATTAGGGTGAGGGGGGTGCGAGTTGTCATAGGTTTGAGCCAAAGCAGCGTTTAGGGGGATTAAGTTGGCTTGGAGGGCTGGGGGGTCTCTGTGACAGTAGCGGGATGGGTGGCCACTGAACTGCGGAGGAGATCCAGCAGAACTTGCACGCCACAAGCTAAGGCTACGAGCGTTACCAGACTCAGAGATGAGAGGCGATCGCCAACCATTGCCAGGAGCAACACTAGAACGGCGGAGGCAGTGCGATAAGCGCTCAAGATTTTGCGATACCTCGCAGTTCCTAAAGTGCAGCTCATATAGTGAATTCCAGCTAAGACCAACAAACAACTGGCGATCGCTGAGCACAACAGCCATCGTTCCGCATGGGAGGGAATGGCAGTGCCATCATGAGCGATGAGGTGTTCTATGCCAACGCCAGCAGCCACCAATCCCATTGCTAAGGGTAGGTGAGCATAGAGCCAGGTGAGAGCAAACCGCATTCTGCCTACCTTCATCGACTGAAGGGGCGAACCATCAGCCGTATCAAAGTACAACCACCACAGACTAAAGGCGATCGCCAGCCCCAACAACCCTACCAAGATAGAGCCTAAGCTCCATTCATGTTCTGCTAGCCCGCCGACTACGCCGATCACAGATTCACCCAAGACAATTAAGGTAAACAGTCCTATGCGCTCTAGAATGTGGGGCATACTGGGAGGAATTTTGGCAACGAGACGACCCGCAGTGAGAGGGGTGGAGAAGTCGATGGCTAAGCTCACCACCCACAGCCCCAATCGCAAAGGCGGAGGCAGAAAAGCTGAGACTAGCCAAAGCCCCGCACTCAGACCAAACCCAGTGGCATACCAATTTGTCAGCGATCGCGCCGCTGGTATGTGATATCCTGCGTTGAGATATTGCAGAATTAGTGTGCTCCGAAACAGGGCATAGCAGATGGCAAAGCCACTCCCAGCACTGCTGAGCCCATGATGCACATTGACTGCCATTGCTGACACAATCGCCATTTGTATCAAGGCAAACAAGCGATCGACAATGCTGCCTGTATCAAAGCGAGTGGCATAAAACGTTGCTCCCACCCAACACCACCAGATGGGCACAAATAAAATGGCAAATTTTAAGCAGCCAGCCCAGGAGATATTGCCGCTTAAGCTATGGGCTAATTCTGCGATCGCAGCGACGAATACTAAATCGTAAAACAGTTCCAACCAGGTAGCGTGACGCTCAAATACTTGCTCTTCATCAAGACGCAGACGAGGCGGTTGCCATAAAGCTTTTATCATGGAGCCTTGACTGTCTCAGCAACAGTGAGAAACCTTGACTACTAGTTAAACGGCTGGCTAGTGGGAAGTAAAGGGAGTGGGTGAGGGTTGGTGATGGGCGATCGCAGTGGGATGGAGTTTAGTTTTACACAACTTTTAAGCGAGCCTTGGGGGCGCTTGCCCCCAAACCCCCGCTGAGGGACGGTTGCGTCCCCCAGACCCCCTCCAAACGAGTTTAAGTGTGAGTGTTTCGAGTCTTGGGTGGGGTGAGCAGTTGGCTGTTATCTTTATGATTCTCACTCCTCACTCCTCGCCCCTCACTCTCTGACTCCTGGCTCCTGACTTCTGGCTCCTCCTCCTTCCCTCGGAGAGAAGGGGGCTGGGGGGTTAGGTCATCACCCTTTAATATTGCCAATCGGGGTCAGGCGCACAACTCGTTTGCTAATTCCTGCTAGTTCGGCGGCTTCGATCACGTCATCTACGTTTTTGTAGGCACCGCCTGCTTCTTCGGCTAAACCGGAGGCGGAGGTGGTGCGGACATAGATACCTTTGGACAGCATCTCTTTTTGCAGGACATCCCCTTGCCAGGTTTTGCGGGCTTTGGCTCGACTCATCTTGCGGCCACTGCCATGAGCGGTACTGAAAAAGGTTTGGTCGCCAGTCGGAACTCCAACTAACAGATAGGAACCTGTTTCCATACTGCCGCCAATGATCACGGGTTGGCCGAAGACTTTGTAAGCATCGGGGACGTCGGTCATGTCGGGTCCAAAGGCACGGGTGGCTCCTTTGCGGTGAACCAGGAGCGATCGCGCTTGACCATCGACAATATGTTGTTCTAGCTTGGCGGTGTTGTGGGCGACATCATAGACCATTTCTAGGCCGAGGTCTTCGGCGGAGCGGCGAAATACGTCAGAGAAGACTTCCCGGATGCGATGCAGAATCACTTGGCGATTGGCGAAGGACATATTGATGCCGCACTGCATGGCTGCGAAGTAGGCTTGGCCTTCAGGCGAATCGAAGGGAGCGCAAGCAAGCTCTCGGTCTAACACCTTGATGCCGTACTTGCTCTCCATCACTTTGAGAAAGACTTGCAGATAGTCGGTGGCGACTTGATGCCCAAAGCCTCGACTGCCACAATGGAACATGATCACCACTTGATCGGGGATGGTGATACCAAAGGCCCGTGCTAGCTCGCGATCGTAAATGTTTTCTCGTTTAGCAACTTGAATTTCTAAGTAGTGGTTGCCCGAACCCAAGGTGCCAATCTGGTTAAAGCCGCGATCGATCGCCTTTTCACTCACTTTGTCAGGATTGGCTCCTGCCAGGCAGCCGCTTTCTTCCATGAGTTCTAGGTCGGCTTCCCAACCATAGCCATTGTCCACACACCACCGGGCTCCTTGCTTGAGCACTTGGCGAAAGTCGTTGCGGGACAGTTTGACAAAGCCTTTGCTACCGACCCCCGCAGGCACGCTTTGGTAGAGCTTGTCTACCAGTTGCTTGATATGCGGCTTGACTTCTTTGTAGGTGAGGTTGGTCACGACCAAGCGCATCCCGCAATTGATATCAAAGCCAATGCCGCCCGGAGAAATGACGCCTCCCTGCTCAATATCCATTGCCGCCACGCCCCCAATGGGGAAGCCGTAGCCAAAGTGGCCATCGGGCATACAGAGGGCGTATTTGGTGATGCCTGGTAAGGTGGCGACGTTGGTAATTTGGTCAATTACGCCTTCGTCTATGTCTTGAATCAGTTTCTCTGTGGCATAGATTCGGGCAGGCACACGCATGCCTTCTTTATATGAGGCTGGGATCTCCCAGATGGTGTCAGAAACCTTTTTGACGACTCGATGTAACGCTTCCATGCCAGCGCTCCTGCCCGCTTATTCTTATTTCTAAGAATCTTTGCCCGCAGAGATTCTGCATCCCTACAAAGTAAGAGAGGGGCACAGGAGCCTCAATCGGGCCTGATATCTAAAGCAACATAGCGAATGGCGATCGCTGCGGTGAACAAACCCAGCCCTAATGCTAGAGCACCACCGGGTGATTCACTCAATACCAATATCACCACAAGCATCGCCAAGGATAAAAAAATACTCATAGAGATAACTTTGTATAAGAGATTACTCTAAACTTCCCAATAATCGTCAGCTATCCGCGATCGCATTGTAATTTCTGTGTAAAAACTAACGCGATCAAAGCACTGAACGACTGCGTGTTACTACGGTATCACGGGCTAAATTAAGGAGTCGTCGCATAGATCACAAACAATTGCCTGACAAATCACAGCGCGACTCACCCTGCTTTTATTTCATATAATCTCTCGGTTCTCGCTCAGTTTTCATGAATGAAGTTGAAGCATGTTTAAAAGATATTGATCAGGTTTTGAGAGAATTTAATTGTTAATTAAAATTAGCTTAGCTCTGAAATTTTAGCTCAATTTTTTCAGCGACAACTCGCTTCAGGACAACCTAATTATCTTTTGCCAAGGGTTTTTGATTAATTCTCAGCTCAACTTTTTAGAATTAGGAGCTGTGCCATGAATACAACGGTTCAACGCCGCCCCAGTTTTGACCTTGCTAAGGGGTGGGAAAGTTTTTGTGAGTGGATCACCAGCACTGAAAATCGCATTTATATTGGCTGGTTTGGCGTCTTGATGATTCCAACGGCTTTGGCTGCTACTATTTGCTTCCTCATCGCCTTTGTGGTCGCACCTCCAGTCGATTTGGAGGGCATTCGAGAGCCAGTGATAGGGGCATTGCTAGGTGGCAATAACCTGATTAGTGCTGCTGTGATTCCCACTTCTGCGGCCATCGGTCTACATTTTTACCCCGTTTGGGATGCTGCTTCCTTAGAAGAATGGCTCTACAACGGTGGTCCTTACCAGCTCATTGTTTTTCATGCGCTGATTGCGATTTGGTGCTATTTAGGACGACTGTGGGAACTGAGTTATCGGCTAGGGTTGCGGCCTTGGATGGCAATCGCGGATTCGGCTCCTGCTGCTGCTGCGACTGCCGTCTTACTGGTGTACCCCATCGGGCAAGGGAGTTTTTCTGAAGGCTTGCCGCTGGGGATTGCGGGCACTTTTCACTTTATGCTGGGCTTCCAGGCAGATCACAATATTTTGATGCATCCCTGCCACATGCTCGGCATAGTAGGAGTCTTGGGTGGAGCGCTTTTGAGTATGTTGCACGGCGCTTTAGTGACTTCTACTTTGATCCGCACGGTAACTGAAGAAGAGTCCATTAATGCAGGTTACAAGTTTGGTCAACGCGATCGCACTTACAACTACCTCGCAGGACACGATGGCTTTTTGGGCCGTGTCTTGGTGCCTTGGTTGGGCAGCCGCAACCATCGAGCCTTTCATTTCTTGCTAGTGGCTCTGCCTACCATTGGTATCTGGATAGCAACGGCAGGGGTTTGCAGTATGGCCTTCAACCTCAACGGCTTCAACTTCAATCACTCGATCCTCGATAGCAGAGGCGTCGTGATTCCCACGGAAGCTGATTTGCTGAATCGGGCTACTTTGGGGCTGCAAGCAATGCACGAACCCAATACTCACCTCTTCCCGGTGGTGCTATCGAGTGGAGATGCCATTCCCATAGGCCCACAATCAGCAACTATCAGTAGCTGAGCTATAGCAATCCTTTTTGATTCTTTAATGGGGTGCAGGGGTGAAACCTTTGCGTGGGGGCTGCGCCCCCACACCCCTTTTTACAATCCATTTAGGATTGCTATAGCGGTCTTTCATTCAAAGTTTTTCTCTCAGAGCTAGGGGCAGGCGACGTGTCTGCCCTTTTTTTATCAGCTCTTCTATCTAGGCGAGAGCATCCACCGTTACTGTTTCCCTGCTACCAGCCTGAATGCTCAAGATTTTTTAGCTCGACGGTCTTGTTTCTTTTCTTTTTTGTCGCGTTGCTCTTTGGCACGGCGATCGCGGGTTCTCTCCCGTTGCTCTTGTTCCCGCCGCAAAAAACCAGGTCTTTGCTCGCGCTGTTCTTGCTCTTGACGACGGCGATCGCGCCAATCGATTGCTGTTAAGTAGGCTACGCCGCCAGTCACGGTGATCAGCAGCCCCAGCACAACCAGAACGAGGACGTTAGAAACGGTAGCTTCCACAATAACTTCTAGATAAAAACGATCAGGGACGAAGTAATTTTGATCTTAAAGAATTAAAAAACAGTTAAATCTAACCCCCATTCCTTGTTCTGCGTAGTTTACTTTCCCGCAAGAGTGGGAAGGGGAGCTAGATTCAAAATTCCTCCCCGGTGTGGAGAGGGGTTGGGGAGAGGTTAGAAACCGTTACGGCCCCAAACTACCATTGAGATCGAAAAGGTGAAGACAGCGAGGAGCGAAACCCAGCCCAGCGTCAGAATATCCATATTGTTAAAGACAAGCCTATGAAACTACTCCGACCCTTATGATAATTCAAAACTTGAGCAATCCAGGCACTCACTTATGAACCTGGCTCCAAAATATTACCCGTCCCAACCCTGACAATTAATTGCAAATTCGGCTACCGAGCGACTCAACCTGGTACAATCGCGCCTTGAGGATTGAGCACAATTACGCATGATCAATGGGTCTTTCGAGCTGAACTTAGCAGAACGCATTGAATCCCTCAAAGCAGGAATTTTAGCTGCTTTAGCT
>DATNPE010000107.1:0-5689 GCA_036703355.1 Allocoleopsis sp.
ATGGATTTAGCGGCGGCGGCTCAAGCCATCACGCCCAGAACTAAAGTGCTGCTGCCCGTACATCTCTATGGGCAAATGGTGTCGCCACGAAAACTTTTAGATCTAGCTGCTGCCCATAATTTGCTCATTTTTGAAGATGCAGCTCAAGCCCACTTAGCGGAGCGAGATGGCTATCGGGCGGGTTCGGTGGGCATTGCCGCAGCTTTCAGTTTCTACCCCAGCAAGAACTTAGGAGCAGTCGGTGATGGGGGCATGGTGGTGACGCGAGATGCAGGTGTAGCCCAAACCATGCGATCGCTACGGAATTACGGCGCGCCCCGCAAATACTTCCATACAGAATATGGCACCAACAGCCGCTTAGATACGTTGCAAGCTGCAGTTCTAAACGTGAAATTGCCCCACTTGGCTACGTGGAACCGCGATCGCAATCAAATTGCTCAGCACTATGATGCTTTGTTACAACCTCTCCACTCAGCGGGTTTAGTGCCCATCACGAACCAGAGCGGCAGGGGTCATGTGTATCATCTCTATGTGATGCGAGTACAGGATTTGTGTCCGCTCGATCGCAAGCTGATTCAAGAAGAGTTATCTGCTCAAGGCATTCAAAGCGGCATTCACTATCCGATTCCTTGCCATCTGCAACCTGCTTTCCAAAATTTAGGTTATGAACAAGGAGACTTTCCTCAAGCAGAGCAGCTATGTCAGGAAATTCTCTCGCTACCCATGTATCCGGGTCTAACGACGGCTCAGGTGGAACGAGTAGTCGCTTGCTTGCGAAGCTTGATCAAGACCTATCCTCCCGCTGTCAATGCTCAGTTTTATACTCCAATCGTGGCTTAGAACCATGCTAATCCGGCGAAAAGTTCCCATTGCGATCGAGCGCTATGCACTTAATGGAGCCATTCTGAGTTTGCTCGCGTTGCTCTACGCTCCTTTGCTGTGGCATTGGGTCGATGGCTGGCTCAACAAAAGTATCAGTACCGAGCATGAGTACTTCAGCCACGGACTAATTGGCTTGCCCTTTGCGGCTTATATCGCCTGGAACCAACGTCATCAGTGGCGACGTTTACCAGAGGTTAATCATCCTTTGGGGCTTGCATTGCTAGGTCTGGGAGCCGCTTTCTACCTCAGCGGTCTCTCCGATTTAGTCAATTTGTCCTTGCCTGCCATCTTGGCTGGGTTGTGTCTGTGGCTGAAAGGGATGCCAAGTTTGAAGCTACAGGGGTTTCCGCTCTTGCTAGTTTTTCTCGCCACTCCGACAGACCTGCCTTACCTGATTGCACCTTATACCCTGCCCCTCCAGCAATTTATTGCAGCGATCGCAGGCTTTATTTTGAATCAATTTGGCATGGATGTGACCGTCGAGCAGATCTATTTATATGTCGGCGATCGCATCGTGGAAGTCGCGCCTTACTGTGCGGGTCTCAAAATGCTGTTCACCAGCCTCTACGTTGGCATGATGTTGGTCTATTGGACAGGCACTTGGACTTCCCGAACTAAAACTAGCTTGTTTTTCCTCGGCACTGTTGTCATTAGTGTCAGTGCCAATATTCTCCGCAACACCATCCTGACCTTTTTCCACGGCACGGGGCAGGAGAAAGCCTTTGAGTGGCTGCACGCAGGCTGGGGAGGTGACCTGTACTCGGCTTGTATGTTGGGGCTGACGGTCTTCCTATTAACCGCGATCGATCAGTACTTCTCTGGTAGCCCTGAGCCTAACAGTGCCGACAGCGCCGCCGAATAAACTTGATCCATTCCCTGAGCAATTGCAAAAGTGACTCGTTCTCCTACCCTCATGTGGTCTTTCCCTAAATCTTGGCAACAGTTGCAGTTACCCAAAATTACGGTACTGCTGCTTTTGCTGTCGCTGCTAGGCGTTGCCGCCGCTCCCAGCTACTTTTCAGGCCAGTGGCGTTGGGCAAATCCCCCGAAAAACCAAGCCTTCAAGCAACTGCGGCACCTCCAGAAAACAGAATTAGCGTTGCCTGGTTGGACCACCACGCAGCGACAAGTCGTGCCAATTGGGGGCCATCAATGGCTCGTTCAGGAAATTCAATCTCAATCCCTGACCGTACCGGGTAATTTGTCTAAAAGCCAACCTACAAGAGCTGTACTGCTCCTGACTGGCCCGCGTGGAGACACCAAGCAGCCTGAAGTCGAGTGGATGGATATCAATGGCTTTCAGCGTTGGAATACCGATTCTGTGCGCCTGTCAAAGTTTACGGTCAGCGCAGAAAACCTTGTTACAGATACAACTCAGGAAGCCAATTCTCTAAAGCAGTTGCCAATCCAGGTGAAAGCTCGATACCTGCGGGGTTGGACCCAGCAACAAACTTTTGCCGTTTTGCAATGGTATGCTTGGCCCGCAGGTGGCAGCCCAGTGCCGAGTGATTGGTTTTGGGCCGATCGCAAAGCTCAATTGCAGAGCGATCGCCAACCTTGGGTAGCCGTTTGTCTGCTGATTCCGATTGAACCTCTCGGTGAGATTGAATCGGTTTGGCCTGTGGCTCAATCACTCGCCCAAACCGTGCAATCTGCCTTAATCAAGGGGCCACTCACCGTTCCACTGAAGTAGGTCACTGAATAAATGCACTTAGATAATTGCCAATGGTGGGATGAGTAGTCATAAATACTGTACCTACGGGAACTGAAAGCAATTTACTTCGTCGTCCTGTCCTAAACTGAGTCGTGATTAAGCTTCTATTCACATCCAAAAGTTAGATTTTGCTTTAAAGATTTTTAGCTGACTTGCTCCCCCATCAGTATAAAAACGCTCGCAACTCTCTCAAGCCCTATGTCCCCAGCCTGTTCTCGAACCCGTCAGTTTCGTGCCCTCTCCCTCACCAGCTTGTATTCGGTCGCAACAACGGCATCGTTTACCACACTGATCTGGGTCGCCAATGCTAAGCTTGCGCCAGAGGTCGCCATTGGGCAGACCAATCAACCAATAGGCGATCGCCAACCCCTCCCCCTAGTGGTGCCAGCAACTCCGGTTAATCCAACCGTACTACCGCAACCCAGCACTTTTCCCACAGCGCCACTGCCCAATACTTTACCCGCTACGCCTCCCAACACCAGAACTCCCTTCGACCTCTATCGCCTAGGACCTGGCGATGGCGTTGCTGTGAATGTCAATCGATTTCCTGAACTAAGTTTTGCAGCCAACGTCAACCCCGAAGGCAACATTACAGCACCGCTACTTGGGACAATTTTTGTTAAAGGTCTGACGCTAGAAGAATTACAAGAAAGGCTACGGATTGGCTTTAATCGCTACGTGATTGATCCAGCAGTCACAGTGACGCTAGGTGCACAGCGCCCCGTTCAAGTCACTGTCCTAGGAGAAGTTGCCAAACCTGGCTTTTACCCCGTGGCAGGGCCCGCTCGTGTTTCTAGCGCCCTACTCTCAGCAGGCGGTGCCACCAGTCGGGCTGATCTCAGAGCCTTGCAAGTGCGGCGGACCCTGATTGATGGCACTGTCATTGAACAAAAAATTGATCTCTTTACTCCCATCGCTAATGGCGGGCAAGTGCCAGATTTACGCCTAGAAGATGGCGATGCCATTGTTGTGCCCAAATTAGAGGTGGGTGTAGAGCAAGATTACGATCGCAATTTGGTAGCGCGCTCAACCCTCGCCAAACAACAGATTACAATACGAGTCTTAAGCTACGCAGGTAACGGCATCGGCAATATCAATCTAGCCAACGGCAGCACCTTCATAGATGCCCTAACTGCCATTAGCCCCAACTTAGAAAATGCTAGGCTGAAAAAAATTGCTTTGATCCGCTTCGACCCCGAGCAAGGTAAGGCCATTACTAAAGAACTAAATGGCAAAAAAGCCTTAATGGGTGATGTATCTCAAAATGTCCCACTTCAAGATAATGATGTCATTGTAGTAGGTCGCAATCTGGTCGCTCGGATTACCTATGCTCTGAATACTTTTACCCAGCCATTCCGGGACGTTTTAGGATTTCTACTGTTCTTTAGAGAAATATCAGACAGTGCTAGTGATCTTTTCGGACCTGGCTCTAATAACGACGATGATAATTAGGTAACAAAGCGTAGCAAAAGCTGCAATTCACTGAAAATGCTAAGTTACCTTAGAAGCTAGCCTGCTGATTCAGCGCCCCCTTCCCATCTACTGCGTTTTCCTGCTGCTATGACTCCCCCCTTTGTTAAACGTTATCTCATCGCTCTGGATCGACATAAATGGGCTGGACTTGCAGGTTTTGCCCTGATTATGGGTGCCTCCGTCCTTGTGGCGGCTCAACCAGAGGAGCCACCTATCTATGTCGCTCAAGGAACATTGGCGAACAACCGCCCACCTGTGACCTTCTCTGAGACGGGAACCCAGATTCAAGCTCAAGGCCAAGTTTTGAGCCCAGAGATTTTGCTGGCAGATAACGTGGTTGAAGCGGCAGCCAAAGAAGTAAACGCTGAGCCAGATGAAGTGCGACGCAATGCCTCAGTGGAAGAACCCAAAAAAGGCAAAGATGCTGCTGAGAATGCAGGCTCGTTCATTGTGACCTATCGAGATGGCAGCGATCCAGAGCGGGCTGCTGAGACGGTCAAGGCTTTGATGAATGGCATGGTTGAGCAAAGCCGCCTGATCAACACAGCCCGTTTACGGGCCATCATCCAGGAACTTAACCAGCGCTTACCCCAGGCAACCCAAGAGCTGAGAACCGCAGAACAGAAGCTAGAGCAATATGACCGCCGCGAAGGTCCTGCTTTGGTGGCAGCGCAAAATGGCAATGTGATTGCAGCCATTCAGAATGCTGAAGAACAGCAACGACAACTGCGTCTAGCGATGGAAGGGACAATGGCGCAAATGCGGAGCCTGCAACAGAGATTAGGGCTCAATCCAGAACAGGCTTATGCGTCTTCGGCTCTGAGTGCAGACCCAATCATTGCTAACCTGCGGGCTCAGCTCTATCAGAATGAATCACAAATTGCACTGTTTAGCAAAGATCTGCGCCCCGAACATCCCACGATGATCGACCTGCGGAATAAACAGCAAGCCTACGAGCAATTGCTACAGCAACGCGCCTCTGAAGTCATCGGCGGTAATCAAGTAGCAGCTCCGTTGGTAGCGGGCAATCAAATTCGTAGAGACAGTAGCTTAGATCCCGCAAGGCAACAGCTCGCCAACCAGCTCACGGCTTTGCAGACCCAACTCGATACCATGCGGCAACAAATGGCAGCAGCTGCTCGCACCGAGCAAGAGATGCGACGTGAGTATGCGGTTCTACCAAATAAGCAGCTAGAGCGAACTCGTTTAGAGCAACAAACACTCCTGAAGCGGACCTTTTACGACCGAATGCAGGCGGCTTTGGTGGATGCTAAGGCTGCAGAAGCAGAAACGGCTAGTAGTTTGACGATCGCCAAGGCTCCAGAGGTATCGCAAGATGTGAAGCCTCCTAAAAATGCGCCTCTCACGCTTGGCATTGGGGCTTTAGTCGGACTACTGGTGGGGGGTGGATTAATTCTGCTGCTAGATTCTCTCGAAGGCAAGTTCTACACCTTAGAAGATGTGCGAGAAGCACTGCGCCAGCGGGAGATTGCCATTCTGGGTGTCCTACCGCTACTACCTGGTGCAGACACTTACAGCAAGGATATTCCGGTGGTGGTTGATCCGGAATCTCCTTATGCTGACTTCTACGAGCGCCTGCGGAGTAACCTGCGGCGTGTC
>DATNPE010000108.1:0-3109 GCA_036703355.1 Allocoleopsis sp.
CTGACTCAGGATTGAGCTTCAAAGCTTGATCGTAAGAATTAAGTGCAGCATCATAAAACCCTAAACGGTGAAATGATTCGGCTTGAATATTCCATAGCAGCCAATCATTAGGATTTAACTGAATGGCGCGATCGCACTGAATTAAGATATCTTCATCAGTTACACTCTCATAACCTTGCTGCCACAAAATATGGGTAGTAAATGCACGGTTGGCTGCATCTTTAGCAGACGGATCAGGCGTGGTTTGCATGGACAACTACCTAATTTATGAGTAACTCTAAATCCAGCAGGTAATGGGGCGATCGCTACCAAACAGTTTCTAAACTCAACACAAATCCCGGTAAAACATCTTCCCCAGGGAGTCGGCTGGGTGCTGACAAAACTTCCACTGGCTGACCTGTTCGGTAGATTTCAACCCTACGATTGTCCCGGTCAATCAACCAACCCAATCTCACACCGCTATGCATGTACTCCCGCATCTTGGCTTGAGTTTTTTCTAGGATATCCGTGGGAGAGAGCAACTCCAAGACAAAATCTGGGGCTATGGGCGGAAACTTGCGCTGTTGTTCTGGGCTTAAAGCATTCCACCGCTTTAGCGCTACCCAAGCGACATCGGGCGATCGATCGCCACCTTGAGGCAACTTGAAACAAGTAGAAGAGTCAAAAACCTTACCCAGCCGAGTTTGCCGATTCCAAATCACAAAATCAGCATTAATCTCCGAGTTATAATTGCCTGTTTCTCCTCCCGTTGGTGCCATCACAATCAGTTCTCCAGCCGCGCTCCGCTCCAACTTCACATCTGGATTGGCCTGACACAGCTCATAAAACTGTTCATCTGTGATGTGAATGACTGGCTCCAGACTGATTGTAAACACACTCATCCCTTGAGAACCGAGGTGATGCTCTCAGTATAACTTTGGCTGAAGAGTCGGCTGGCGATCGCAAACCCCATTCATTTGCTCGATCGCGCTCTCCACGCCAAAAACCCGATATTCTAGTGAAGGATTTTTTAGCTCAAATGCCGCGATCGCACGGTATCGCAAATTAGACATGATGGACGGCATTAATCAGAAAACCTACGCAGCCTTTAGCGTGGTGCAACATTATGCCCAATTAAGGCTGCTGCAACCTGCTGAAGAAACGATTCTGGAGCTTTTCCGCGATCGCTGGTCGAGCATGAAAATGCTGGATATTGGGGTTGGCGGTGGGCGCACCACTCAGCACTTTGCTCCACGAGTTGCAGAATATGTTGGCATCGACTACTCCGCTGAAATGGTGGCGGCTTGCCAAAAACGGTTTGCAGCTTCTCCAGCAGCACCCAAAATTGAAGTTGGTGATGCCAGGGATCTGAGCCGATTTGCAGACAACTCCTTCGACTTTGTTCTGTTTAGTTTCAATGGGATTGATTTTGTTTCTCACAACGATCGCTTGAAGATATTCCAAGAAATTCGTCGAGTGGGCAAGCCTGGAGGATACTTCTTCTTCTCCAGCCATAATCTCCAGGGGCTAGAACGAGAATTTGACTTTAGAAAACATCTCAGTCCGAATCCGATCGCAACCTATGTCAACTTGGTGATGTTCGGCATCCTGCGTCTGATGAATCGTTCATTGACACTGGAGCAGTTAAAAGCTTCTAGCCATGCCATTGTCCGAGACGAATCCCATAACTTCCGCTTAAAAACCTATTACGTCAGACCCGAAGAACAACTAAAACAGTTAGAGCCAAACTTTAGAGAGGTGAAAGTTTATTCTTGGAAAACGGGTCTACCCATTACAGATGAAGAAGAGTTACGTTCTAATTGGGATATGTGGGTTTATTATTTGTGCGTGATCAAATAATTACTTAGATGGCAAAGTCGCTACGGGCATCGGCTGAGGGATTGGCGATCGTCGATCGAGCGCGGCAGCGTCGAGGTTGGACTAAAACCAGTACTGCCCGATGGTGGCAGGATGCCAATACCTCTAGAGCCACTCTGCGCCGTTTTTGGCAAGGCGATCGCATTCAGCAAGATATCTTTATGGCTCTCTGTCAGGCAGTCGGGATTAGTGACTGGGAAGCGATCGCAGCATCTGTAGAAATCTCCGCTCTCACTCCTGACTCCTCTCCCCACCCTGCGGGAACGCTTTCAGCGAACACTCCTCACCTCGACCTAGACGAAGCTCCTGATGTTGAAGCCTTTTATGGACGGCAAGCAGAACTCCAGCAATTAGAGCAATGGATTGTATCCGATCGCTGTGAAGTTGTAGCGATCGCGGGTATGGGAGGTGTGGGTAAAACGGCTCTATCTCTAGCTTTGACAGAACGAGTTCAATCAGAATTTAGCTATGTGATTTGGCGATCGCTGCGGTCTGCCCCTTCTTTCCATCACCTGCTAGACAGTATTCTACATCTGTTCGATTCAGGTACTCCTCAAACCTTCCAAGAGCAGGTGCATCAACTCATTCAGCATCTCCAGCAACATCGCTGTCTACTTATTCTAGATGGACTCGAAGCGGTGTTGAAGCAGGAGAACACATGCCTCTTGTTTCTCCTTACCTATCTCCTCCCTGCTACTCACCAAAGCTGTATCCTTCTGATCAGTCGAGAACGTTTGCTTGAGTTGGAAGCAGTGCCACGGTATCGAGCTTCAGTACGCTCTATTACGTTACAAGGCTTGCCCAACGTGGTAGCTGTAGAGCTATTAAAAGCGGGTGGCATTACGGGCAATAAACTAGAACTGCTAGCCCTGAGCCGCCTTTATAGTGGCAATCCTCTGGCCCTTAAAGTGGTGACACCGCTGATTCAATTGATTTTGGGGGGCAATGTCGCAGCCTTCCTTAACCAGAAAACTTTAGTCCTGGGCGATCGCATACGCACAGTTCTCCAAGAACAGTTAGAACACCTGAGCGACCTAGAACGAGAAATCATCTACTGGTTGGCTATCTGGCAAGAACCGATCTCCTTTTGCCGCTTACAAACTCACTTGCTGTACGCCCCTGATCTATCGCAAGTTTTGGAGGCAGTGGCGAGTCTAGAACGGCGATCGCTTCTAGAGAAGTGGTTTAGCACCCAGGAACCTGCTTTCACCTTGCAACCGCTGGTGATGAAAGTTGTGACAGAAACATTGGT
>DATNPE010000109.1:0-5795 GCA_036703355.1 Allocoleopsis sp.
GGCAAAAGGTTCGCGGTTTTTACCCATGAGGGTTGAAGGTTGCAAGATTTTAACGGACTAACGGTTTGAGCGATTGTGCCAAGCACAACGCTATCATGCGATTGGCCAAAGGGCAGCGCGAAGCGATTGCGAATCGCTAAGCAGGTATCTCAGCGAGAGTACCAACATTTTCCAACACTAACTCAGGACACATCCGTTTAATTAAACCCGTAAGGACTTTTCCTGGGCCAATTTCTACTACGCGCTCGATGCCTTGCACGGGTAACTGCATGGTAATTTCTCGCCAGCGCACGGAACCTGTCATCTGACGCTGGAGGCGATTCTTTAAGCTTGCTGCCTCAACTGTTGGTACAGGTTCCACATTCGACAGTACTGGCACTTGGGCGTCGGTAAACGGAACGGACTCCAAAACAGTCTGGAACTCGCCAGCAGCGTCTGCCATCAAGGGGGAGTGAAAAGCACCCGATACGTTCAAAGGAACGGCGCGTTTCACTTTAATCTGAGCTAGAACCTCTTTAACAGCGTCTGGCGTTCCCGAAATGACGACTTGAGCGGGACTGTTGTCATTAGCAAGGACAACATTCGGCGTCTGTTGAATTTGTTGTTCGAGTTGTTCGCGGTCAAACCCCATCAAAGCCGCCATCATCCCATCCGATGCACTATCCATCAATTCGGCTCGACGCTTGACCAGGCGCAATCCAGCTTCAAAGTCAAATACCCTAGCGGCGTAAAGAGCAACATATTCTCCTAAACTGTGACCCGCTACTAGATTAGGCATGTTGCCGCGATCAAGCAGTACATCAGCCAAAATGCTCTCAACCACATACAGGCAAGGTTGGGTGTAAAGCGTGCGGGATAGTTTATCGTCTTGGCTTTGACAAATGTCTAGAACGTCCCATTCCAGAATCTCCCTCGCTTGCTCAAACTTAGCTTTAGCAGCTGGTAAGTCTACTAAATCTAATCCCATACCCAATGCTTGAGAACCCTGTCCCGGAAACACCCATGCAGTTTTAGTCATGCGTCATGCGTTATTAATGGTCAGGGATTCATTATCGGCTATTGGTGTATCGTGTTGAGCGGGAAGCCATCTCGAAGAGAGCGGTACATCAGTGCCTCTGGTTCGATACTGGCTGTCACGTCGCTAGAACTGCGAATTCAAAATTCTTGTCTCCCATGTTGAATTTTGTACAGCTCTACGGGCATGTTAGCGTTAGCGTTAGCGACGAACGAGCGTCGGCGTGACGCTAGAGGCACGTACAGCCCTACGGGCATGAAAACAGCGTAGCGGGGCGTGAAGCTCTTATGCTATAGCGTCAGCGTCAGCCCAGTGCCAACAGCACCGCGGCGCGTCGCGCCTAAGAGAATGTTGAATTTTGAATTCAAACATGGTCATGGAGAAAGCCGTTAGCTAGGAGCTGTTTTATCCATTTCCACAATCACTACAGTGATGTTATCTCGGCCTCCCTTCTCTTTAGCTGCCTCAACCAACTTGGTAGCAGCTTGCTCGTTGCTTACCTCTGGCTGGAGATAGGATGAGATCGCAGCATCAGCAAGTTCTTCCGTTAGACCATCACTACACAGTAACAGACGATCCCCAGGCTTAACATCTAAAGGCTGAACATCTATTGCCTGCAAGTCCTTGCGACCCAGACACTGAGACAACACATGACGCCAGGGATGTATCCGAGCCTGCTCTGGCGTAATATCACCCGCTTTCATGGCTCGCGCCACCCAGGTGTGGTCTTCCGTAATCTGTTCTAGTTTTAAATCTCGTAACCGATACAGGCGAGAGTCTCCCACATGAGCGAACCAAGGCTCCTGTTTACGAAACATCACTACAACAGCAGTGGTGCCCATATCTGAACGCTCTGGATGACTTTGCTGATCTTGCAAGATGGCCTCATTGGCCTCATTGATGGCCTGCGCCAGTAACTCATCCGATGGGATAACCGATTGCCAATGCTTATCTAAATGAACCTGAATGGCCTCCGTCGCCAGTTGACTAGCTTCTTGCCCACCGGCATGACCTCCCATGCCGTCGGCAACCACGAAAAATCGTCCATCGGGGTCGATGTAGTAGTCATCCTGGTTAACAGTACGAAGTAAGCCCGGATCGGTGAGACCCGTGAAGCTACATTTCATAGATTGTTTACTGGCGTCTTTGAACGTTAGGGGAGTTATAACATGCGGTCAAACCGATCGAGCCTTCTGAGCAAGCGAATGAGGGCAAAGGTCGCAATAGCCGCCGCCAAAGCAACGACTAACGCCAGCCCAGCGTTCCCATTCACGAACAGGATAGTCGCTGACAGAGTGAACGCGCTGATGAGTAAAGTATAGTTGGTTCCCAACTGAATGCTACTAATTCGTCGCAGAATCCGGTCTGATTCGATCGATCGCACTCGAACGCGCAGGTCACCTCGCTCTAGTTTATCAAGGGTATCTTCAATTCGCCGAGGCAAACCCAAAGCGGTGCTACTCACTTGCGCCGCTTGGCGTCCCAGTTCATTGAGGAAGCTATTCCCGTTGGGAGAGTTGCCA
Source organism: Allocoleopsis sp. (assembly GCA_036703355.1). GTDB lineage: Bacteria > Cyanobacteriota > Cyanobacteriia > FACHB-46 > FACHB-46 > Trichocoleus. The sequence continues at coordinate 2,539 of DATNPE010000109.1, forward strand.
TCTGTCATAATCTGCAATGCAAAAGGTTTTGCAACCTCCATAAAGTTGAACTCTGGATCTAATCCTTTCCCGACGCCTTCCAACGTCGAGAACGCTCGCATAACGAAGGTGAACGTGGCAGGAAAACGAAACGGTTGGTCGTAAGCAATTTCGTAGAGATCGTCGCTGATTGAAGCCACTGATTGATTCTCAAACGGCTTATCCATGAAATGATCCAGCATGTACTGAATTGATCGCCGTACTGGCCCCATATCATCAACCGGTGAGAGCGCACCCAATTCAACCAAGGAAGCGACAACCCGGTCAGCGTTTTTTTCCGCAATGCCAAAGAGCGTCTCCATCAGTTGCTCACGCACGTTCGTTTTAATCCGCCCCATCATGCCGAAATCATAAAAGATTAAAGCTCCTTCAGGATCGACCGCAATATTCCCTGGATGGGGGTCGGCGTGAAAGAAACCGTCATTCAGCAACTGCTGTAAATAAGCTTCTGCCCCCAGGCGAGCGATCAATTTACGGTCTAAACCAGCAGCTTCCAGGGCTTCGTAATGACTAATTTTAATCCCTGGCACATATTCCAGCGTCAGCACCCTGGGAGAGGTATACCGCCAGTATACTCGCGGCACTCGCACCCAGTCATAGGCACGAAAATTGCGGCGAAAGGTATCGGCATTACGACCTTCGCTGAGATAATCAATTTCTTCCCAGAGAATGCGACAGCACTCTTCATAAATTCCCATCCAGTCCCGACCGCGACCCCAATCTGGATGGTTTTGAAAATAACGGGCAATGCCTTTGAGAATTTGTAAATCTATGGTAAAAAGTTTTTTTAACCCTGGCCTTTGAACCTTGACTACGACCTCTTCGCCACTATGCAGTTGGGCTTTATGAACTTGCCCGAGACTAGCTGCCGCCAAGGGAATTGGGTCAAAACTGCGGAAGAGTTCTGTGACTGACTTCCCTAAATCTTGCTTAATAATGACTTCGACTTGCTCGTAGGCAAAGGCAGGTACCCGGTCTTGCAGCTTACTGAGTTCATCGACATACTCGCTGGGAAACAAATCGGCGCGGGTAGAAAATAGTTGACCCACTTTGATGAAGGTTGGCCCTAATTCTAAGAACGTCTCTCGAATCCAGATCGCCTGATTTTTTCGCCGACGCGCCCGTTTTTCTTCCGTGAAGCCACCTGGATAGCTCCAGGGTTTACTATCGAGCCACAACCCAAATAGCAGGGTTAAAAAGAAAGCCCAAATGTCAATGAACCGCCGGTGTCGAGAGTAATTTTCCCGGTTCCAACGATAGGCTTTGTCGTTGTAAGATTTATCTACGGAGCGCTGGGAAGGCACCGTGTGTTCCTTTTTTGGCTTGAGGTTGACAGGGTCTTGAGACAGAGCAGACACTCGGGTTCCTATAGTAGTTTTCAAAAAATTCAGTTGTATAAAAAAGCCTTTGACCCCTGCGATCAAGAATGATTATGGTTTTTTTGGCTCAACCCAGTCTCTCCCAAAACTAGGTGGTAGAATTGACTAGCTCAGGAGACTTTATTGTTAGACGGATTGATTGCGGTAGAGTTTCAGTTCTGCACGCAGGCGGGCAATTTCGGCTCGGAGGTCATCAATAGTGGCTTGGAGATCGCCCGTCTGGGAGGCAAAGGGTTCAGTCCCGGTAGTCGTTCGCCCTGGCGTTGCCATTTCGGCCTCACGTTGGGCTTTTTCCATGACTTGATCGGTAAATTGCCGCAGTCGTTCGCGCTGCTCGGCGTCAAATTTGCCGAGTTCACTTAAAGCATTGGTCAGGGCGTCTTCAAGCTGCGCGTTAAGCGCTTGCGCTAGAGCTCTGCCGACAAAAAAGGCATGAATTACAGAATTGCTCATGAACAAATTTCTTTAGCATCCGCAACAAAATTATAACTTGTTTATCAGATGCGGGGCGGAGCATTGGCTTGAAGGTTGCATGTTGGATAATTTGAGAGTTCTAAAGAGCATCGTCTCCTGGTCACATTGAACTTAGAGTTGACGTTCAGACCCAGGCCAATCACTTCTGGGAGGAAAGGATTGCTGCATGTTAAAGAAGCGATCGCCAGGAGTCTGAGCGCCTTTAACCCGAAGCGCAAAGCCAAATCCCACCCCTGCTGAAGCTGCGATCGCAGCCGTTATCACTAAGGCTCGCAGGAGGGATTTCCGATCTTTTGTGTTCTCGTTTGCAGTAGAGGATAATTGCGCTTTACGCCTGTTGAGAAGGTTTAGTTGTATTGCGGCTGCGTCCCGAAACTGGGTGAGAGTATAGAGTTTTGTTACAAATACCCGCCCTAGTGGCGCTTGAGACATTGGGGTTTTCGTTGGCGTCGGTGGTGAACTAGTAGTACCGTTTGTCGAAGTCGGTTTTACTCCTCGTTTGAGGGATTCCGGGGGGAACTGTGCTTTTGAGCTAGCTTTTGGTTGAGTGGCTAAGCACTCTCCTAGCGAGGATGGAGGTGTTGGCTTTTTCTCCAGCTTGGGTAGCAGGGAAAGCCAAGCCTCTACGGTTTGGGGGCGTTTTTGAGCGGTGATGTCCAAACCCCGCCAAATCGCCCGTTTGACTGCTTGGCTAATCTTAGGTGTAACATGATGTGAATGTTGTAGGAAAAGGCGATCGCCCCCATCAGCTTGTAGTTTTTGGCGAACGGGTGCTGGTAACGGTGGGTTCCTGTAGAGTAAGGTGTAGAGCGTTGCGGCTAAGCCATAGATATCTGTTGCTGGCGTTAGCGTCTCGTCGTGAGCATACTGCTCCAATGGCGCATATCCGGCAGAGAGTAACCCAGCTTGAGTTTGTCTCATCCCAGGTAAGAAATCACTGATAATCGCATACTCACCGAGTACGATGTGGTCAGTGTTGTGACGCCGAATCAGGTTTTGAGGTTTGACATCCCGATGCAGCAAACCCGCCGTGTGAAGCGCTATCAGGGCATTGCTAGCTTGACGAGTATATTCAATAGCTTGGGCTTCTGAGAGTACCTCCATTTGAATCAGTTGCGCCAGAGTCTGCCCCGGAACGTATTCCATCACCAGGTAAGGGCATCCAGCGTCTTCAAAAGCGTCGAGAACCTGAACGAGATTCGGATGCTGGCAGCGTTTCAATCGCTCGGCATGCTCTAGAAATTGCTGCTTGAATTGCTCAAATTCTGAATGCTGACACAGATTTTCGGTTAGGGTTCTGATGACGACTGTTTGACCCGACTCTATATCGATCGCCCGATAGGTGAGCGTCAGGACACCTTGACC
>DATNPE010000110.1:0-3448 GCA_036703355.1 Allocoleopsis sp.
CAACAGATGAATGCGCTAGACTGGCATTCGAAGTAAAGTCTGATTTTGCCAGCAGCGAGTCAAGATCAGGCTTTTCTTTTGTTTAGGAGGAGACTCAGAGGGAAGATAGGATGGGTGGACGGCCAGCAGCAAAAGTTGGGATGGGAAAGGGTGCGAACAATGGAGCCAACAAAACTCACCTGGAAAGCCACGCTGAACCAGAGTTGGAGCCGTTGGGTTTAGCGAAATCAACAGAGACTCTGCATCTGCGTAAAGCCTGGACGATTGAAGATAGCGAAGAACTTTATCGCATCCAGGGTTGGGGTGAACCTTATTTTTCCATTAATGCTGCGGGTCACATCACGGTGTCTCCCAAAGGCGATCGCGGTGGTTCTCTAGATTTGTTTGAGTTGGTTAATGCCTTGAAGCTGCGGAATCTCGGCTTACCGCTGCTGATTCGCTTTTCTGATATTTTGGAAGACCGCATTGAACGGCTGAATGCCGCCTTTGCTAAGGCGATCGCTCGCTACAATTATCCTGGTACTTATCGGGGTGTATTCCCGGTCAAGTGCAATCAACAGCGGCATTTGGTCGAAAGTTTGGTCAAATTTGGCAAGCCGCATCAGTTTGGCTTGGAGGCAGGTTCCAAACCTGAACTGATGATTGCTCTGGCAACGCTAGATACCCCCGGCGCTCTGCTGATCTGCAACGGTTACAAAGATCGCGAATACATTGAAACGGCGATTCTGGCGCAACGCTTGGGCCAAACTCCCATCATTGTCTTGGAGCAGGTGGAAGAAGTTGAACTGGCGATCGCGGCAGGACGCAAGCTGGGGATTCAACCAATTTTGGGCGTGCGAGCGAAACTGAGTGCCAAAGGGATTGGGCGTTGGGGCTGTTCGGCAGGCGATCGCGCTAAGTTTGGCCTCACCATCCCCGAAATTCTCCATGCGGTCGAGCAACTGAAGGCCGCTGATATGTTGGGTTCGCTGCAACTGCTGCATTTCCACATTGGCTCGCAGATTTCCTCGATCAACGTGGTCAAGGATGCAATCCGTGAAGCTAGCCAAATCTATGTGGAACTGGCCCAGCTTGGAGCCAACATGAAATATATTGACGTGGGTGGTGGCCTGGGTGTGGACTACGACGGGTCTAAGACCAACTTCTACGCCTCCAAAAACTACAACATGCAGAACTACGCCAATGATGTGGTAGCCGAGATCAAGGAAACCTGTGCTGAGCGTAACCTGCCTGTGCCCACGATCGTGAGTGAAAGTGGTCGGGCGATCGCCTCTCACCAATCCGTCTTAGTCTTCGATGTTTTGGGCACCAGTGAGCCTCCTTCCGAAACGCCCGACCCCGCCCACGAAGACGAGCATCTGATCATTCGCAATCTTTACGACACTTACGCCTCAATTACCGCCGAGAACTACCAGGAGGCTTACCACGATGCCGTTCAGTTTAAAGAAGAGGCGGTGAGCCTGTTTGGGTTCGGCTATGTCAGCTTGACCGAACGAGCCAGAGCTGAGCGCTTGTATTGGTCTTGCTGCGCCAAGATTTTGGAGATTGCCCGCCAGCAAGATTATGTGCCTGATGATCTCGAAGACTTAGAGAAAATCATGGCCTCGATCTACTACATCAACTTGTCGGTGTTTCAGTCAGCACCAGACAGTTGGGCGATCGATCAACTGTTCCCGATTATGCCGATTCACCGCTTGAATGAAGAACCAACGCGACGGGCAACGTTGGCAGACTTAACCTGTGACAGCGACGGCAAAATTGATCAGTTTATTGATCTGCGCGATGTCAAATCGGTGTTGGAGCTGCATAGCCTCAAACCAGGCGAGCCGTATTATTTAGGCATGTTCCTGGGTGGTGCTTACCAAGAAATTATGGGCAATCTGCACAACTTGTTTGGTGACACCAATGCGGTGCATATCAGCCTGACGCCCAAAGGCTACCGAATTGAGCATGTAGTGAAGGGCGACACCATGCACGAAGTGTTGGGCTATGTCCAATACGATGCCGAAGACCTGATCGAAAATATTCGCCAGCAAACCGAACACGCACTGCAAGAAAAGCGGATCACCCTAGAGGAATCTCAACTGCTGCTGCAAAACTACGAGCGCAGCTTAAGCGGCTACACCTACCTCTCCTCATAATTCTGGAACTGAGCTGACTCATCCTGAATACTTCAGTTGGGGCACTCTTGATGGGTGTCCTATTTTTTGGCTGCTATCTATTGAATTTTTTTAGAATAAGATTCATTCTCAATCGATTAGAATAAGATCGATTCTCATTTTCTTGAATTCTTCAAGTTGTTTTGGCCTACCACCGCTATCTCTGGAGAGAAGCTGTGTTCCACCTAAATTTGCGATCGCTCCTCTATACTCTGCCATTGCTGCCCTGGTTAGTTTTGACCGGATGCAGCCAAACCAGCTCTAGCACCTCACCTAGCTCACAGCCATCCCAGGCTGCGCCAGAGTCGAGCAAAGTGCAGGTAATGACCACCTTCCTGCCCATGTACTTGTTTACCAAAGCGGTAGCAGGCGATGCGGCTGATGTGCAAGTTTTGATTCCGCCGGGGACGGAAGTGCATGAATATCAATCCAAACCGGGGGATGTGCAGGCGATCGCCCAGGCAGATGTTTTGGTAGAAAACGGCTTAGGGCTGGAATCTTTCCTCGGAGATACCATCAAAAGTGCCGAGAATTCTAAGCTGGTAGTGGTTGATGCCAGTCGAGGCATTACGCCTATTGATGAGGCAGATGCAGAGCATGATCACGCACATGAATCTGCGGGAGAGCCATCAGCCGAGACAGACCATCATGACCACCCAGAAGGGAATCCTCATGTTTGGTTAGACCCTGTTTTAGTTAAGCAACAAGTTGCCAATATTCGAGATGGCCTGATCCAGGCTGATCCTAAAAATAAAACGACTTATCAAGCGAATGCGGCTGCTTATATCCAACAATTAGAAACGCTGGATCAGCAATTTCGCCAAACGCTTCAGCAGTACCCCAACTGCACCTTTGTCACGTTTCACAACGCCTATCCCTACCTAGCCCAACGCTATGGCCTCAAGCAAGCGGCGGTTGTGGAGTTGCCCGAAGATAATCTTTCCCCAGCCGATGTGCAAAAGGCGATCGCGACGGTCAAGCAGTACAACGTGAAGGCATTGTTTGGTGAACCGGGCACCGATAACAAGCTGCTACAAAGCTTGGCGCAAGACTTAAACCTCACTCTGCGTCCCCTCGACTCTTTGGAAGCTGGATCGGTAGACCCGCAATATTATTTCACCGCCATGACTCAGAACCTTCAAACTCTCAAAGCTGCATGTCAATAGCATTAATGAATTCTGATCAATCTCATTTTGAATATGAACCTCAACATCGGCAAGAGCCGAGTCGTATTGATGCCGAGCCTGCTACACCAGTTCTGCAAATCGAGCACCTGACCGTATACCAAG
>DATNPE010000111.1:0-8507 GCA_036703355.1 Allocoleopsis sp.
GCAGTAGAAAAATCAACTACGGGACGTTGAGCGGCTTCAAATCGGCGTTGGCGTAGCTCTGGTTTAGACACCATACCTAGCTCTAGCTGTACCTCCTCCCAATCACCCGCGATCGTGTCATCCACTCGATTGGCAGCAAAGGCTTTTTCTATGACTGGGGCAGCTTCCACCGCATTTAAGTCTAGTAACGCTGCCACCAACATACCGTTCAGCGCTGGGTTGTTTTTAGTAAACTGCTCTAGCTGATGAGCGATCGCCTCTACACACTGCTCTCGGACTTCTGGATGCTGCTGAGCAATTTTGACCAGAGCTTCAGATGCTGCAATTCGGGCTGAAAGGCCATGTGTTCTATCAGCTAAGTAAGTGCTGAGTATTGGAATCGCTGCGGCTCCAATCATGCCCAATACTTCAGGCACTTCTTCGCCAACCCACTCATTGCCCTCGTCGTCGATCCAATGCAGCAAACTCAGCAAAGGTTCGATCGCGGCTTCAGCTTGCAGTTGACCGAGCGATCGCCAAGCATGGATTGGTGCCCAAATTTCTAATCCCTCAATATCTACGGCCCATAACTCTTCATCGGTAATCATCCGAATTAATTCTGGAATATGAGCCGCTTCTAGGCCCAACGCTTCAACATAATTCGGCCACTCTGCCATTGAGTCACGGCAATCACCAAAGCTGAGGAGTTGATCAACGGGGGGAGCATAGTCTGATGGCATAAGCACTTAGTCCTGTTGATGGGAAAACTTGTAGGCTCCAACGGCAGAGAGGGCGATCGCAGCGACGAGCAATACTGCAATGCTATACCAAGGAAACTGGCTTAGTGGTAGGTAAGCCGCAGCTCTTAACCCGATGCTCGTATAGGTCAGCGGCAGCAGATAAACAATGCCTTTGAGAGCCGCAGGTAATGTGGCGGGGTCAAAAAATGTGGCCCCCAGAAATGACATCGGCACAATCAAAAAGTTGTTGTAGAGACCGACACTTTCGAGCGATCGCACGCTCAAGCCCACCATCACACCCAAGCCTGCGAACACGGCACAATTCAGCACTAGCAGCAGCAAAAATAACGGGTTCAAAAAGCTCCAGATCTTCCCGGTAAATAAAACAGCTACTAGAATGACCGAACCTGAAGTCATTAAGCCCCGAATTACACCCGCTAGCATCTTGCCGAGAAACAATGACAAAGGATGCACTGGGAGCAACAGCATTTCCTCAAACGTCTTGGCAAACAGCCGCTCTCCACAAATGGAGAATGTGGTGCCGCCAAAGCTAATTGCCATTGACGATAGCGCTACCATTCCAGGCAAAATAAACTGCAAGTAGTTTTCGCCTGCGGAGGGTTGAGCCACTTTGTCGAGAGAGCTGCCTAAACCCAAACCAAAGGCCAAAATGTAGATTAGAGGGGATACTAAACCAGATGCCGCAATTTGGGCAATCCGAATTCTTAAATCTAGCCAATCTCCCCACAAAACCGTGAGGCTGTCTCCCAAAATGGTTTGAGTGGGTGAATTAAATGGTTTTCCTTGCCGAAATAGAGATGAAGAAGTCACGGTTAATCGCTCAAAAACTTGACCATACAAGCCTTCCTATTGTCACACGGCTCAGATTGCCAAAAAATTAACGGCATACTGGAAGAGGAAGCGCAGTTGCAACGCTACTTTGCCAATTACTTGCAATTCAAACAGTCACTATGAATCGCCGACCTAAGCCTTCACCTTCTCCATCTCGCCCTGCTAATCCCAACCGCAACAGCTCCAATGGCTCGTCCAACGGCTCGTCGTTTGCTTCAGCCTTAAACGCCACGACGCTGGCGATTTTGAGCGGTATCTTTATTTTGGGCATTGGTATTGGCATTGCGTTTAGCTCTGTGGCTAGCTCTGGGCCTCAAAACGTGGCGACTCGTGAGTTTATCGATCGCGCAGCACCAAACCCCGAAATTTGTGTGCAGTACGGTGCGAGTGCAATCACGATGGACACTCGGGTATTTGTGACGATGAACCCCTTTAGCGTCTACATTTCGCAACCCAAGATGCAGCCCGGATGCGTCTTACGCAGCAGCAACTGGGAAGTTCTACGGCAGCGCAACTTGATTTCTGGGGACCAGCTACGTGAATGCAAAAACCGCATGAATACGTTTGGGTTTACTGGCAATCTAGAAAGCTCCCCCCAAATTAATTGCATCTACCAAAATGATGCAGCACAAAACCTCTTCCTGAACCAGACTGGTGCAGGTGCCGCTCCTGTCCCCGAAAGCGACAAGTTCTAAAATCTCTTGCCTAATTTGGCTAAAAAAATTCCGCTCCAGTCAGGGCTTAGACTAGGGCGGAATTTTTTATGGTCTTAAGTTGTTATTTTTCGGCAGCAGTCCCAGAAATTAAGGCGATCGCAGCGCTTCTGTGAGCCGTACTTGCAACACTTGGCCTGGTTGCACCTTCGCGGGTTTAGGCGAAGCTAAGTAAGTCACTGCTGCCCCTGCTGCGGCTCCACCGATCACTTCCTCACCCGATAAGCCACCGACTAAAGCTCCAGCTAACGCACCTAAAGCCGAATTCCTCACAACTTTGTTTTGCGAGACTTGTGATTTACCACCTAGCAACGCTGACTCAGCCGCTAGCGGTACATTTCGGCCTTGTAAGCTGATGGCCTGGGCGACAAAACGGCTCCCCCCACTCGTGGTCTCGAAGCGACCAATTACGGGTGCACCAGTTGGAGCCAAGATGCTACCGTTGCGATCGCGAATCTCAGTTTGCAGCAATAGCACTTCTTGCTGTGGGTTCCCTGGCTTCAGCTCCAAAATCTCAGTACCAGAATATTGCAGTTGCAAGGTCGTTCCCGATGGCAACACAATGCCGTTCCCAACCGCGATCAAACTAGAACTCTCTGGCGCTAAATTCGGCTGTCTAGGTGTTGCCTCTGGAGGACGTTGAAAGTCTAATTCGGTAGCTGAGTTGTTAGCGGTGGCACGGGGCAATGGTGGCACGGTGACTGGAGCTGTTCTGGCACTGACCGTACTGGAAGTTTCTGTCGGTAACTCTGTTTCTGGCTCTAAGGCTGGCAAACTGGGAAGCGTGGCAGCAGGCGCAGAATTTGTAGCTGTCAAAGGTTGACCAAACTCAATTACCCGCTCTACCACTTCATCCCCATCTGTTGTTCTGGATGCTCTGGGTGGCTCCGATGCAACTGCACGAGTTGGGGCAGCTTCCACCGTGGTAGACGACAACGGCGGCACAGTTACAGTGGCGCTAGGCTGAGGCGTAAAATCGGCTGGTGGTAGCACTAAATCAGACTCAGCATTGGTCGTAGTGGTTGGCAAAGCGCGATCGCCTGATCCACGCACTTGGCTAGGAGCAGCATTGATAGACGGTACCACCACAGTGACTGGCTGCTGCGATCGAAAGTTGACAGGCGGTAAGACGGCTGTCTCTAGCTCTGTCGTGGGCTGAGGCGGATTTGGGGTAGGTTTCACCTCTGGTTGCACAGGCGCAACAGGTGCAGTTTCTACAGGCTCCGCTACCACTGGTACTATGGGTGGCTGAGGTTCAGCAACAGGCTGAGATACGGTCGGTGCGGCAGCAGGAGTTGGAGCGATCGCGACCTCTGGTTTAGGTGGGGTTGCTGGCGGCTTGACCACTGGCTGGGCTGCTGTTGAAGGTGCTGGCGGTTTCGGTGGTGTGGATGGTTGTGCGGGTGTAGTCGGTTTTACAGGTGTAGTTGCAACGGGGCGATCGCGAACTGGGATGCTTTGAGGGGGTGGGCTAGCGGGAGTTGATGTCGTCGCTGGCACCGCAGGCGATAATCTCGGCGTAAAAATGGCGGAATCTGTTGATGCTGGAGTTGGTTTTGTTGCTTCAGTAGTTAGTCGCTCTGGTGATGGCGTTGCTGGGGATGCAAATAAATCAGTAGAGGGGCGATCGCTAGGTGCCACTAGGTCAGCAGCGTTTCTTGTAATGCGATTCTTAGGAGGACTCGCAGGGGGGCTAGACTGCGATCGCTCACTGGTTACAGCAGGGGGAGCAGGTTGCGACTGAGTACTTGATGGAGCGGAGGGAGTAGGCTGTACTTTCGGAGGCGTAGGTGGCGCAGCTTGAGGCGATGCTGTCGCGGTGGATGGGACAGCAGGCTTAGCAGCCACGGTAGGTGTAGAGGCACTATTACCAGGATTGGCAATTAAAGGACGCAAGACCCAACGAGTACCCGCTTTGCTGGAGCTGACTTGTTCTAGCTGCACCTGACCGGGTGCAAACACCACATTCGGCGCGAGCTGCATCACGATGCGGGTAAAGCCAGTTTGCTGCTGAGAAACGCGAATCTGCTGCACTGGCCCGGATAGAGTTTGCTCTGCTGGCACTGCGCCCATTTGCGTGTTGGGTAAGTCCAGCACAATGCGGGCAGGTTTCGCTAAGAGAAAATAGCGGGGCTGGGTGCCTTCTGGTACCGTAACCTCTAACTGGTTGGCGGTTGAGTTAAACTGCCATTGCGTCAGGACGGCGGCTTGAGCGGGGTCTATCTGGGCGATCGCCCCTATTCCTATAATTCCAGCGCTAACTCCCAGCGTTCTCCACAGGCAATGGCTCGCCAATGCCAACGACATTATTTGTTGAGACAACCCCCACACCGATTTTTGATTCTGCATCGCTTTTAGCTGTTGAGTGAGCAAGACCGAATCTTGGCATTCAGGATAATCCTACTGCTTGAGATTGCAACACTGAAATTCAAGAAAGTTTTTCTAGGTAATTTTTAGCCGCTGGGTGTAAAGACTTTTAGGGCTTTTGGGCTAGTCCTTAGAAGCCTCCCTCTAGACTGAAACAGCACCCCAGCAAGACTTGCTAAGGTGTAGAGGGACCATGAACAGTCCCAGTTTGGCAAAACTCGATTGTTAATCCGTTTCTTGACTCATATCTTTTCTTGACTCATATTTAGAAGCTTAGGAGCAACCGATGTCTAACCATGATTTATTCATGCTGGTGATGCTACTCACCCCTGGAATTCTGCTTTCGGCCCTGATTATGGCGGCATTTGCAGCGGGCGGTTGAGCTTATGATAGGTTCGCAAAGGTTTGCGATCGCACCCCCCATTTTGTTGCCAGTTCCCTGAGCTTGGTAGCGCCGATTGATCCCTCACTCTTCAGTTTGTAAAGTAGGGATAATTAAGTAAATGAATGTAAATCATTCTCAGGTAGGCAAAATAATCCATGCGCGTAATTCTGATGACTGGCAAGGGAGGCGTTGGTAAAACCTCCGTTGCAGCAGCTACTGGGCTGCGCTGTGCCGAACTGGGCTATAAGACCTTGGTTCTCAGCACTGACCCCGCTCACTCCCTCGCCGATAGCTTCGACATGGAATTGGGGCACGAACCCAAACTCGTGAAGCCCAACCTGTGGGGCGCGGAACTTGATGCCCTAATGGAACTGGAAGGTAACTGGGGTGCGGTCAAACGCTACATTACTCAAGTGCTGCAAGCGCGAGGCTTAGAAGGGGTCGAGGCGGAAGAACTCGCCATCCTACCTGGCATGGATGAAATTTTTAGCTTGGTGCGGATGAAGCGTCACTACGACGAGGGCGAGTTTGATGTGTTGATCATCGACTCAGCCCCCACAGGTACGGCTCTGAGATTACTCAGTTTGCCAGAAGTGGCAGGTTGGTACATGCGCCGCTTTTACAAGCCGCTACAAAAAATGTCTGCCGCGTTACGCCCCCTGTTTGAACCCATCTTCAAGCCTCTAGCTGGCTTTTCTTTGCCTGACAACGAAGTCATGGACGCGCCCTACGAGTTCTATGAGCAAATTGAAGCGCTGGAAAAAGTTTTAACGGACAACACTCAAACTTCGGTTCGCCTCGTCACCAACCCCGAAAAAATGGTGATTAAGGAGTCGTTGCGAGCACACGCTTACCTCAGCCTCTACAACGTCGCGACTGATATGGTCGTAGCCAATCGCATCTTGCCGAATGAAGTCAGCGATCCCTTCTTCCAAAAGTGGAAAGCCAATCAACAACAATATCGTCAAGAAATTCACGACAACTTCAGCCCCTTGCCAATTAAAGAAGTCCCACTATACTCCGAAGAAATGTGTGGGCTAGAAGCTTTAGAACGGCTGAAAGAAACCCTCTACAAAGACGAAGACCCCGCTCAGGTTTACTACAAAGAAACGACCCTGCGCGTCGTACAAGACCAAAATCAATACAGCTTAGAAGTGTATCTCCCTGGCATTCCTAAAAACCAGGTGGAACTGAGCAAGAGCGGCGACGAACTCAATATCCGCATTGGCAATCACCGCCGGAATCTGGTGCTCCCTCAAGCGCTAGCCGCCTTACAACCCGCCGGAGCCAAGATGGAGGATGACTACTTAAAGATTCGCTTTGCTGACAGCGTTCGCGTTTAACGGTTCAACCCCACTCGAATTTTCATCTCAACAACTTAGTTAAAAAGTAAACGGACAATGGTGTTCTAGCCCGCTGTCCGTTTTTAATTAGTCTCCTTTATGTAGCTTGGTTTTAAATTTTTTACTTAACTTACGTTACATTCTCTGAGGGCGATTTCCTCCGTGTAATTTGAGCTTTTACCTCTAATTACTCAAAAGCAGGAATATCGCCTTCATGTTTGATAGTCATGAGGAGTGTCTTGCATATCTAGAACAAATCCGTTGGAAGGGAGTTCATACCTGTCCATACTGTAACTCCATGAAGGCAACAGCGTATAAAAACGAACATAGATATCGTTGCAATAGTTGTTTTACTTCCTACAGTGTGACAGTTGGTACCATATTTCATAAAACCCATGTAGATCTGCGAAAGTGGTTTAAAGCCATTTCACTTTTCCACAAATTAAACGGTGATGTTAGTGTTCGTGGACTGGCACGGGAGCTACAAGTCAACAGGGCAACTGCTGCTTCTATAGTCAAGCGATTGCAGGAAGTTCCCGCAGATCAGATAGAGATGCTGAAGAAAATTGTTCAGAACTTTGAGCAGTCGAGTTGAGGTGCAGTAATGGCGGGAAAATCAAAGCAAGACTCAAGCCGATTCCAAAGACACCTAGAAGGTGAGACGCAGAGGTTGCCTTGGTTAAAACTGTTCTTTGTGCCGCTTGCCTGTTATGTGCCAGCCTTTTTACTTGTATTTTTAAGTTTTTATCTATTCAAATCTGTTAACACATCTAATCCTGACGTAAACACGACAAATTCTGTAGAAGCAGTACAAAAGGCATCTGGTTCACCCAGGGGATCTAACCTTAGGCTTGAAAATTCTCCTTTGGCAAGAGAATACATCAGAGCAGAAGTACAGAATGAAGTTAAAGCGCAGTCAGAGCAAGCCGCTAAGGATGAAATAGATAAATTGAAAGCAGATTGGAAAGGGGATTTATTTGGACAGATGGCCTTTCCTATATTGTTTGCGATCGCATCTATATTTGCTGCATTTGCTGTAAAAGATATTTTGACAGAAATTCTTAAGGAGCAAGAGAAAGAGAGGCTAAAGCAAGAACTAAAGATGGAGCTAGCAAATCAAATAGTTCCTAAAATAGTTGAAGTTGAAAAACAAGACTTTACTCAACGTTTGGAAGCAGTTGAAGTATATACTTACTGGCTAGAATATGCATTACTAGATATCGAAATGGCTCAAATAATTGACGAATTTAGAAAAAAGACAGGACATAGCTCAAGCTCTATAGAAATAGAGAGCCAAGAAGCTATTAAAAGAATTTTTGCTAGAGCGACTAGTGCTTTAAACAGAATTTCCAGCGAATTTAATAAAGAGGACTTAAAAATTTTTAAAAGAGCTAAGCTTGAAATTCTCAAGTCTAGGTTTAGTCACCTTGAACTGGAGCAACTTCTTTCTGATTCCAGCGACCAATCCATAATCGCTGAAGAGAAGTACAAATCTGGATTTGTGCCAGAGAATCGGTACTCACGTATAGATGACATCTTCAAAATACAAATAAGTTTACTGGTTACTACACTCAGTAAATTATTAGAGGATGGATCTATTTCTCAGCAATCAGAGGTAAAGGAGCTGATTGAGTTAATCAAAAATTATACTGACAGAGACAAACGCCTTGAAATCTCTGAAGTTAATGAGAGGAGAAGAAAAGCTCAGCAACTCAATGAATAATATTTTCTAAACATTTTCATCACTTCTCTAGAAGAAGTACAAACTGTCTATGCAAGTCTGCATAACTTGGCTCTTGGAAGTCAAGCTCATGTGCTTTTATATTTCCAAATTCCTTATATTTGTTTATCAGCTTCCTAAAAAAGTCTTCTCGGTTCTGCTCAATGCAAACTCTGTTTAAGTAATTCTTGATGGCAGGTATATACTCTCTAATAATACGCTCATCATTCTTATACGCATAGGCTTCTGTCAGAATCTCCTGAAAACATTTCTTTCCTAACTCATCTAGAATGTTTTGGTCTTTTAAGACATTCAAGTCAAGAGTTTCGCACCGAAACGTCGAATTGAAGATTTCGTAACTACCATATTTACAATCGAGCTTTTGCCAAACTTCATTCATCAAATGTT
>DATNPE010000112.1:0-29460 GCA_036703355.1 Allocoleopsis sp.
GGATAATAAGAGTATTATCAGATAATACTCTTATTATCCCCGTTGGACCCCCTGCATTAATAAGAATAATTTATCCATTAGAATATCTTATCTTTACCTTATTCAATAAGCCATTTTTATTGTGTGGCTAGCGATCGCCTGCAGATCGCCTGAAAGTATATAGGGATCAAGAGCGATCGCTGGAGCACCACCATCCATCTATACATTCTGAAACGCTTATACAGCAATAGTTTCAGCTTTCTACTATATTTCATTCTTTTTCCACCTAGCTATTAAAAATCAGACATACGTGAATTATTTTATTTCATAGGGGCGCGAATGATAAGGAATTCAAATTATGAGGAATTTTGATGTATGTTTCTTAGCTTATTTAAGTTTGACACGTGAATATATTGCTGTATAAGGCTTTCCAAGAACTAAGCCACAATTTCATATAAGCTATTCAAAATGAAATAAGATAATGGTCAAATATCAAATGATTACGATAAGATAAGTTATTGGATAGCAAGTCCGATCGCCTATCTTCTTCCACCTGGTCAAGCATTTCCTGCCATTATCCAACATCAACATTTTGAGATAACTCTATCTCTATGGCATCAGTAGCGATCGCAATTGAGATACCCAGAAGACTTACCAGGGTTGAACTTTCCAAATGAACTCTACCCAAAAGGATATCCTAGTTACAGACCAAAGAGCTTCTTCCTGTTATGGATTTTGAAGCTTCTATTCTGAAAGACATTGTGTTTTGTTTTGGGTGCGATCGCTCTGATACTCTCATCTATCTCAGGGAAGCATCTAACCACTCAGGGTCATATCTACCTGATGCTAAAGCGAGCTTGGTTTGACGGGGCAGCTGTTTAATTGCATACTCCGTCTTTAACGCCTCTGTTTTACTCCGGAAGGGCCAACAGACGAGTAACTCTACAGGGCGGTTGGCTCTGGTGTAGCGTCCTCCCTTGCCAGCATTGTGGGCTGCAATCCGCTGCTCCACATTCTTGCTATAGCCTGTGTAAAGGGAACCGTTGGCACAACGGACTATATACACATAGTGCAGTTCGCTCATAGACTCTCTTCTCCACCATCTCAAACTTACCTCATCTCAGCAGACAGCACTCTCTCAAGCACCCCGCAGCTGAAAGATAGCAATATGGATAATTTAACTTGCCCAATCACCTTATTAGCTAAGACTGTTCTCAACCGACGATCGCTAGAAACGAATAAGATAAATATGCGATAAGAATAGAGATGATAATCAAATGCAACAGAAATATGTCAAGTCTCAAAGATTTATCTTAAAAGCGAAGAATGACTTCATGATTTTTTATCGCTGACAGGGCCAATCTCCGCTTAGAGTGACTCAGAATATTTTGCATACGAGATCAGGGATGCGGTTAGATTTACCCAGTTCAGCTCATACCTCCATTGACCCGACTCCTACCTTGAGCACTTCATCCGAGGTCATCGATCGGATGATTGAGCTGCGGGTGCAGTTATTCGAGCTAGAACAACAAATTCAGGCACTTCAGCCTGCGTTCTTTGCCACCTGTCTCTCACTCAATACCGATAAGATTCAACACGATCGCGCCCTCATCACTCGCAGACTGACACCTGCTCAGTGGACCTATTCATCGGAGGTCTTGGAGCAAGAGGTTCTCCTCAAACAACTCAAACAGCTCTTTCAACAAAACCACGAACCGACCAGTGGCAGAGACATTACTTGGGCGATCAAACTGCTGTTAGCGACTCGCTAAGAGTCCAGCTTCCTCCTAGGGTCAAAGCTGAGATGAGCGCGCCCTCTCCGGTTCCTGATAGGAGTGCATTTGACTTAAGGGCAACCTACAACGCTCGCAGCATTCGTCATCCCACAAGGCAGGGGTCCGAAAACCTGTTTGACAGATCGGACAGGCGGACAACAAACGCAGGCGATGACGATCGCATCGCTCCACTCCAGATCGTTGCCACGCAACTTGGTGCACGGGTGCCTCCGCATAACAAGCTGCACACAAGCGAGTTTGTAGGTGTAAACGACTCGGGGGCAGCATCTTCTTCAAGCACTTGCAATCAACATCCACTAACCGTGATAGGGCCAGCAGTTGTAAATCCGTGGGATTCCGTCGGCGGGAAGGAGATTCCCACGCGCTCGCCCACTCGAGCCGCACCCCTAAATGGTCGGCGATCGCTTTGTGGCTCAACTCGTTGGCGCGACGAAACCGACCGAGGAAATGCCCCAAGCTTTCACCCGGCCCTGGAACGATGCGAAATACCCAGCTATCTGAGGCCGTCACGTCACTTGTACTCCAGCGCGACCTGGCTCAACAACGATCCCTCAATGCGCGGCTGCCCACTCTGCAAAGCGCGACGGGCAGCGTTCCGCAGAATCTCATCAAGTGTGCCCAGGTAGCCCCGCGTGGTCGCGGCCAGAATCTTCTGCATGGCGGCACTGGTCAGGTTGGAGGGCTGCGGCAATCGCAACACATATTCCTCCCAGATCGCTGTCGTATCTTCTAAGGCTTGACTATCAAACCGATGAAAGCGATGACACGCCATAAAGCGGTTATGCACCTGTTCGTCGCGGCGCACAACGGCATCGAGACGATCCGTTCCGACCAGCACGACGGCAATCCCCAACAGGTCGAAAATGTCCCGAATTTCTGAGAAGGTTTTGGGACGAAACCGATGCGCTTCATCTAGGATGATCATTTCGACCTGACACGCCCGCAGCAGGCGATAGACGCGATCGCGTAGGTCCGAAATTGTGCCGTTAGTGATGCGGTATTTCAAATGCTCCAGTAGCCCCACAAACAGTTCTCGCTGCCCGGTTTCGGTCGTTGCGTGCCAATAAATCACAGGTACCGTTGGGGCATCCCCACTGGCGGTTTGGGTGGCGTATTTCAGCCGATACGCATCACAGGCGATCGTTTTTCCCGTTCGGGAATCGCCAATCACCCGGCAAGCTTGCCGACACTGCCGCTTGTCGTCTAACCAGGCATGAAACTGCCGCACCGATTCGAGTTCTACAAAGCATTGCCGCTGGAGTCGAGCGACTGCTTCTTGGGTTTCTGGCTTGACCGGTTGCGCTGGCAATACAATCCGTTCTCGCTCCTCTGGCTTCATAGCAACCCTGCCTCGCGTTTCATCTGTTCATAGTCCAATACCCGCACATACGGCACAGGCTTTTTCGGCTTCACTGTCTCAATTTCTACTTCTGTTGCGGGTGGAGCGGGTGTTGCAGCATCCGGCTGAGTCGTTGGAGCAGGCGGTAATGCGTGGGAACTGATGGGATCTGCATCAGATTTCCGCCGCTGCTGTCGCTGCACTTGTTTCACCCGCCGATCGCGATCGCGCACTTCTGCCAACTGCAATCCGGTGTCAATCGCTCTGCCTGCTGCCCGTCGCCTTTCGCTCAAGGCTTGGGCTTCCCGGTATGACAGGGTTTCGGTTTCCCAGCCCATTGCATGAGCACGAGTCAGAAACACTTCTTTGTTGTCTTGGAGCTGATAAACATAAACCGTTGTTATATCTCGCGGGTTATAGCGCAAAATTGCCGTTTCTCCGGCATAAGCCGCTAAATGCTCACCCTGGTAGATGAGGCTGGCAAACTGAACATAGCCGCTTCGATACACCCGGCGCTGGTCCCGTCGCATCAAACACAGATCCAACTCACGCTCTCCCAGCAGGGGCAGTTGGGCAATCCGTCCCGCTTCCCAGCGCCCGATGCGGCTTTGGTCGCCCATCCGAGCATCGTTGGCGCAGCCTGAGCGTAGCTCACTCGCCTGGTTATAGTGATCCACGACGTAGCGCACCAGCATCTGCTCTAGCTGCATGAGCGTTAGACAGGCTTCCGTCTCCGCATCGGGCGATCGTTTGGTGACGTTGCTATTCACATAACCAGGGAGCGTGGAGAAGAACTGCGTGTTGAATGTCCCAAAGGGTCGTTCCACGATCCCACCATCGGAAGGTTTGCGGCGTAAACACGGCACAATTTTTAATTCGCTTCCCACTTGCTGCAAATGCTGCGATCGAAAATCTTTGCCCTTATCTGTATATAAATACTGCGGCAATCCATATGTCCCCCAGTTCCCCTGCAATTCGTAGGCAGAACTGTATTGCTTCGGCAATATGGCGTGCCGCAATGCTAAACACACGACCCACGCACTCGGCGCATCGAAGCCGAGATGAAACCCCATAATGCACCGTGCGTAGGTGTCAATCACAATCGTTAGCCACGGTCGCCCTAACAATTGCCCAAACTGATCCACCACCAGCACATCAGCGCGTGTGTGGTCCACCTGCCACACTTGATTTGACCACTCAATCGGAATTTCTAACCCCTCAGCAGTCTTGAGAACTAGACAGTCTTCGCGCCAACCCAACGATCGCTTCAGTCGCTCTCCCTGCGCCGTCAGGGGCTTTAAGAGGCGGTACACCGTCATGTGACTAGGGTAGTCTTCGAGGCCTAATTCCTGCGCCCGCACTTTTACCCGCACTGCCACTTGAGCCGGACTGAGCGATCGACTCCCCCGATTGCCTTCCTTATACGTTTGAACGATAAACTTTTGCCAGTCTTCACTAATTCGCGCCGCTCCCCGATCCGATCGCACCCGCCGCACCACTTGGGCGACACCCTCCTCCCGAAGCTGCCTCAGCAGTCGCCGCACGCTGCGATCGCTAATCCCTAACTTCTGCGCAACCGCTCGCTGCCGTTTTAGGTAATCGGGCTGATCCGCGGTTGCTAACAACTGCTGCAATACTCTCAAGCGCTCCTGTTCCTCTACGCTCAAGCAGCGCAATCTTTGCTGAGCTTCTTCCTCATTCGCCACCCCGCAAGCGCTGGCGATCGCCGCCTCTTCTCCTTCCACAACCACCCTCGCTTAGATTCTGTGGCACGTCCTGCGCTCAAAACTTCTGTGCTGACTCTATGTCACTTAGCGGTCAAATATTGTGTTATTTTGTTGCCCAAATTTTCGGTCACTTAATCTGTTAAACCTACCGATCGCCTTATAGAACCCTACAACTCAACCACTGTAATGCTTTCAGCTTTCTCCAAGTGGACATTTAATTTGTTAACGAGGTCAAATATCGTGTTAAATAACACGTAGACCCAGTGGAGTTTAGAGCGGCAATTCAAGGTCACTATGCGGTGCTCGATGAGCACAATCCAGAACTGAGGCGATCGCTGGCTGCTTCTCGTCACTACGCCGATTTTGAGATTGCGGATTCGGTCATTGCTCAGTATGCGGGCAAGCGCAAGGGCATTAAGCTGGGCCTAGGCGGCATTCAACCCATTGCTCCATTTCAGGATAGGGGAAGTGAGACTCAGTCCGGGGAACGGCGGCGATCGCAACGCACGAGCCTGAGAATCTGGAAAGACGACCAACCCGCGATCGCTTCCATTCTCGAACACTTTGACGGCAAAATCCAGCCCGACAAGATGTCCGCTTGGGTGGCTTGGTCTCTCCAGCAGTTGTCCGCAAAAGCGACAGCGACTCAGTTAGAAGCAGCGACGGTTGATGAGGTAACGGAGGTGGGACTAAGCGAGGCGATCGCGACCAACGCAACAGCAGAGGAATCTGTTGATAAAGCAGAAACGATAGAGGCGATCGCTTCCACTTCCGAAACCACCGACGGCGAACCAGAGCCTTTAGAGGAAAGTAAAATTAGTGAACTAATCCAATCTACTGAACCCATAAACAATTTGTCTCTGGAGCAACCAACAACAAATGGATTGGAATCCAAGCTCGACAAGCTGATCGATGTTATGGCTCAGTTCGTTCAGTTTCAACTCCAAGCTCAACCACGCCAGATTCAGCAGCCAACGCAGCAAAACGCGATCGCTCCAGCAGAACCAACTAGAATGGCAGCAGCACCGCAGATAGAGGCAATATCTCAACCCGCGATCGCGCAAACAAGCCCAACGACAGTCCCCGCACCAGTAACAGAGCAAGTTCCAATAACCCAACCCGCGATCGCTAAGGAGGTTGGAGATACTGCGGCGGAAGCTACTAGCGAAAGCAAACCTCGTAAATATAGAACTGGCGAAGCTGACGCGATCGTTAATCGGGCGATCGATGCCATCATCCAGCACAACAATCTTCCCAACCAGCTTCATGACCTCAAGTGGGCCATCACCATTAACGGATTGAAGAACTTCAGCACCAATCAAAGAGTGATTGAACGCATTATGCAGGAACGCAAAGCAGAGATTGATGCTCATCATCAACTCCACCAACTTCTCCCAGGCCACAACCACCGCCACAAAAGAAAACGTAAAATTGGTGACGTGGTAAGGGTTTAGCGATCGCTTTTGAGCTTGAGGTTCTCTCAGCACTTTGAAACCTACCCTCTCTCACGCGATCGCGCTCACCAAAATAGCGTATGAATCCTAATAATGTTAGAACCGTGGAAAAGCAACTGGCGATTAAAATAGTGCCATCGACTAGCTGAGGAGAGAGAGGTGACAGTTCGATAACCCCGCTACAGCAAAGAAGAATTCGCCCGACGCAGCGACGCAGGTTTGTGAACTTTCAGGGCGATCGCAAGTTGAGGGAGCTGATCACGGCAAAAAATATGCGCCCAAATGTTGACGCTCAGAAAATAGAACGCTTGATGCAAGTCCTGGGTCGAGAAGCTCAAGGTTCAGGTTGCATTTATTTTACAGGTGGTGCTAGCGCTCTCCTGATTGGTTGGCGTAGTTCCACAGTTGATGTCGATATTCGTCTAGATCCTGAGCCTCCAGGGATTTTTCAAGCAATTGCTAAACTCAAACAAGAGTTGAACATCAATATCGAATTGGCTTCTCCACAAGATTTCTTGCCACCTCTTCCAGGATGGCGTGATAGGAGCATGTTCATTGGTAAGCAAGGTCAAATCTCGTTCTATCACTATGACTTTGTTGCCCAAGCTCTCTCTAAACTATCCAGAGGATTTGACCGTGACATTAATGATGTTCAAGCCATGTACGAACAGAAATTATTTTCTTTGAAGCAGCTACGGGATGGCTTGGAAGCCATTGCACCTGAATTGATGCGATTTCCTTCTCTGAATCCTAATGTCATTAGAAGCAGAGTCGAGAGCTTTATCGAACGTTTTGAAGACAACCCAGGGGAGAGTTAGCCATGATTCTCAATGAGTTGCCAGGAGCAGACTTAGTCTTGCCGGGATTGGAGGATCTTCGCAATGGCAAGACGAATACAGTTGGCTCATTGTTAATAGCGATCGCCGCCACACGTTTAACTGAAGCAGGTTTAGATATTCCAAAAGATTACCTAGCTCCAGAACCAGAGTTGACTTTGTATGCCCGCCTTCAAGATGAACGAGACGATGCCTATTCTTACTACAATGCTCTGCTGAGCAGCCTGAATAGCTTTTGCAATGCACTTGAGCTCAGTTATCAATATTAAGCCGTCTAATAAGGCCCATGTACACCGACCGCCGAAGGCGATTGGTTAGAGTTCGAGGTTATGTGCGGCGGGTAATGGACAATGTTAGACGTCCGCTCGCGCATCCCGTGAATGAAGACTCCAAGCAATCGCTCAAGAATAAGCTCGTCGCCAATTATTCACGGCGTGAGCGTGAAGCCTCACACAACCACGGCTTAGAAGTTCAACCTCCTCTCTCGGATGCCAAACCCAGATTAACAAACCATTCATTCTTCCATCAGAGCTTGTCTTTCACTTCACCAAATTTGCGTATGAACCCAAATATCGTGTTAAGCGACAGAGGCTTACAAAGTAGATAAGATTCTAGCTAAATATCAGACACATCTATAATAAGATAAAGTAAGAGAGCAGTCCGATCGCCTATCTTCTTCCACCTGGTCAAGTATGTTCTTCCATTGTCCGACATCAACATTTTGAGATAGCTTTATCTCTGTCGCATCAGTAGCGATCGCAATAGGATACTCAGAATCCTTTCCAGGCTAGAACTTTACAGAAGGGCTTCTACTCAAAAGGATATCCTGTCATGGCCTTAAAGCCTCTATGTCTGAAGGATATAGTGTTTTGTCTTGGGCGCGCGATTGCTCTGATATTCCCATCTATCTCAAGGAAGCATTTAACCACTCAGGAGCATACCTACCTGCTGCTAAAGCGAGCTTGGTTTGACGGGGCAGCTGTTTAATTGCATACTCCGTCTTTAACGCCTCTGTTTTACTCTGGAAGGGCCAACAGACGAGTAACTCTACAGGACGGTTGGCTCTGGTGTAGCGTCCCCCTTTGCCAGCATTATGGGCTGCAATCCGCTGCTCCACATTCTTGCTATAGCCTGTGTAGAGGGAACCGTTGGCACAACGGACTATATACACATAGTGCAGTTCGCTCATAGACTCTCTTCTCTGCCATCTCAAACTTACTTCATCTCAGAAACCAGTGCTGCTCAACATCCCACACGCTACTCATGATTGAGTGATCCATCAGCAGGTCTATCTGGGCTACAATCCAACTCGGCCTTCTCATCAGCTTTCCCAACTTCAAAAAACTATTTAGCTTCTACTGAGCATGACCGATGACCTTGAAGTACAAGCCCTAGCTATCTTAGATTCTCTCACCAACACCCCATTTGAGCAGTGCATTCCAATTACTCGATCGTTCAAAAATGTGACAGCGAATGCCAGCATCTATGCCGTTCGACATCGAGAGCTGGGACTGCTGTATGTGGGGAAGACCCGCTATAGCCGGGAACGATTTCGGGATGGCCACAAAGCGTTTCTCTGGTCCTGGTTAGATCACTATGACTCGGACGACGTCAGGCTCTTACTCTATCCGCTCGATTTCATTCAGCTACAGACGTTATCATCAAGCTTGGAAGCATTATCATTGCTGCTGCAAAGCCACCTTACAACGCCAGGTATCCTGCGAGGGACTAATGCAAACTCTCAGCAACCCCCCCATCCCCAGGGCAAAGCGACGAACACCTCAGTCCGGTTGCCGCAAAAATGATTCTGGCAGCTTTACCAGAGCACATTCAACGGGCTTTACTGGCTCATGCTCAAGAAACTCAATATCCGCTGGAAATGGTTCTAGAAATGGCGATTGCAGGCTTCCTTGATGCCGAAGCCATCACCTTTACCGACTGCAGGCCAGAGTACACCTGACCCTAGCCCCAAGGAGGGTCTCATGACGATCGCCGCTCGTTCAGGCTAGGGCACAATGAAGGCAGTGCGATCGCAAAGCTGCTATGACTCATACGCTCCTATTTGACCCTAATACGGGTGCCACTCAAGATGATGCCCATGCTCAACTTCCCCCACAATGGGCGGAGCAGTTGGAACAGGTCATGCAGCAAGACCGCAACTTCTTTCTTCAGCATCCAGAAACCGATTATTACGTCCGGTCCATTACTCCGGCAGAAGTGATAGAAGGGCAATCGATGGGGAAGGTCGTGGATGCTACGGCTCGCGTTTTGGTCGGGGAGGTGGCTCCGGGGAGCCGAGTACGCTTGACTATCCTCGATGACCTACCGCCTCCTCTAGACGAGTTTAGAGCCCTCCAGCAACAACTTCGCCAAGAGTTAGGAGCCAAGCCTGCAACTCTCAGAGATCGCATCAAACACAACCAGAAATCTCGTCCCAGAGCTCAAGGCTTTGGAGGGAGGTGAACCCAACGATCGCGGCTGAATCGGAGCATTTATGCCACTCGCTGGCCGCGATTGGGGGTGCAATCCACGAAAGCGATCGCCTCACGATCGAGATACCCAGCCAGCGCCATTTCAATCACAGCTTCGACGGGGTAATCAATTTCAGCCGCCCGTTCCACAAATGCGGCTCGAATGCGTTCTGGTAACCGCTCTAGTATTGCCTCCGCATCCCCAGGCAAGAGTTGCTCAAACGATTGGTCAGGGGTTGTTTGCATCGTCAGCTCTCCATTGGGATACGCGCATTGTAGGGCGGCTCAGTGGCTCTTAAGAGAATGGCTTCTAACTCCGATAATAATCCTCGGTTCCCCCAGCGTTCGATCTCGGCGATCGCAATCCTGACGTCATCGGGCGGGTCGCGATCTAACCAGGCCCAGGTAAAAGCTTTGTGCCCACCGTTGAACCGTGTCCCTAAGTTATTCGTCTTCCCCAAATATAGAAGTCCTTCCTGGCGATGTCGAATTGCATAGATCCCAGGCCGTTGGGGTAGAGCATCAAATTCGCCAGTAATCGGTAGACAACTGTCAAACGGCACAAAGGCAAGTTGATCCAGAATTGCTCGTGCCTGTTCCTCAGAAGTTGTCATTGATTTCTTTATTTTATCTTTATCGCTCGGCTTATTCAACTAATGATATCATGAGCGGGTATCGATAAGATATGAATCATGGATACTGACCTGCTCCATCAAGCAGCGGCCCAGGCTAAAACAGGCTGGCTGGAAAAGGCTTTGACGAGCCTGTTGCCTCATGTCTGGGATCTCACGATCGCGTCTCCCAATTGGCAAGAAACTGCGTCGGCTTGGGCAGCTCAGATTGACCGCTTGTTTGAGGAGAAGAAGCTGATTACCCCCACTCAGCAAAAGAATCGCCGCACGGACACTGCGAATGCTCTAAGAACCATTGACCCACAGCATCCAGCCATTCCCTTCGTGTTGCTGCCCTCTGAAGTCTACACAGCCTTGAACAATGAGCAGGCCAGCCGACTCAATGCTCGGGAAAATAAGTTCTTTACCAGCGGGCAGGCCAATCTGTTAGTCGAACGGGCGATGGCTCTCCTCGATAGTGAGGCACCAGATGAGGTGGCAGCGGGATTGGCAGTGTTGGTAGGTCGGCGCATTAGTGAAATCCTGATCTCCCAGTTCCAGCCCAAGACCACTTATAGTTTGCGGTTCTCAGAAGCGGTGAAGCGCCGGGGAGAGAGGGGGCTAGAGTTTGAAATCCCAACCCTGACTCTAGCAGACCCGGTGTTGCGGGCGATCGCTCGTCTTAAACAGATTTGGAGTATTGAGGAACTCCGGGCGCTCAACCTACCAGACAACCATCTCAAACGGCGCATTAATGCCAGGTATTCGGGGGTACCTCATGCTTGCCGAAAACACTTCGCGGATTTGGTGCCCGGACGGGAGGCAGAGAATGATGATGGGGAACGGCTCTACACTCACTTGTTTCGGGCCGTGTATGCCGAGATTGCCACTTACTACTACAAACCCCAGTGGGTGCCAGACCATCGCTTTAAGGCGGAAATTCAGGGGCACTTCAAACTGACGGCGGATGGGCAGAAGCTGCCCAACTACTCGGCTCGGCAGAACTACGATGACTACCTCATTCGCGATCGCTCTCCGGGGGAACCAGGGGTGAAACTGGGGCTCCCAGAAGTAGAAATCTTAGAGGTGTTTCAGAAGGGAGCAGCGATAGTGGAGGATGAGGAATCAGGTTCAATCGTGACAGTTGAGTCTCCAGCGGCTCCCCTGAGGCTGGAGCAAGGCACGATCAATGCCCTGCTCTATCGGGCGGTCGATCGCCTCTTGTTCTCGAAGCAGTGGGCGGAGGTGGCAACCGGCTTACTGCTGGTGACGGGGCGAACCATTGATACCCTGCTGTCGGCAATTCCCTCACCAAAAACTGGGTTCTCCATTCTCGTCGAGGGGATCGAAGTTCCTACCCTCACTACCGCTAACCAGGTCGTCTCTGCCTGGAATCAGTTTCGTCAACTCTCACCGCTTCCCCTACCACAGATTGAAGGGGCTGTTCAGGCAGTGGGCGATCGCTCTTTTCAGGACTTGGTAGCACTCAGGGGGGTCGAGGAGTTGAGAGCCCTCTACAGTTGCTTGGCTCTTCACTGGTTTTGTCCACCCTCGATTGAGTCAGACGCTTTCTTGAGCGCGATCGCCTCCCCAGACCCCAGTCCTTTTGAAACAGCCAATCCCAATCGAGGGGTGAAGCTCACTCAACGAAATGTCGAAGTCCTTGAATTATTCCAATCTCAAGCTCATTCTGTCCGCGAAGAGGAGGTCGCTGCGATGCCTGATACCCTAACTGAAGATTCTCCAGCACCAGAGGCTAACCAAACTGAGCCTGCACCCAATAAACTACGCCCACGGCGCAAGTCTGTGTCGGTGGATGCTGATTTATTGCGTTCGGTGGCCGCCAACTTTGGCCTTGAGATTCGCGGCAAGGCTGGAACGGTGGGGCTCAGCTATGAAGCCGCACTTGCAAAATTACTGTCTCTGTTGGCAGAACCTGAGGAGGGGCGAGCGATCGCTCAACTGCCTCCCAAGGAATCAATCCCTAATCCACAACCCGCTCCACCTGACCCCAATCTCACGATCGCCCTCACCGACCAGGCCCGCACCTTGGCTTGGCTCACTGGCAGACTGGAGGCATTGGAACAGGAGGTTAACACCCTCAGACAAGAGCGTGATGCGGCACTCCAACAACTTAACCAGGGTGGGGCATCCACTGAGTTAGAGCAGCTTCAACAGGAGAATGCACAACTCAAACTCGAACGCGATCAAGCGGCCAGTAAATTAGAGACCTTTAGACAACTCCTCATGGGCGATCGCTTCGGCTCAACAAACTCGTTGGCAGAACCGATCCCGGATCCCCTTGTACCAACCACTCCAACGATCGCGGCTCCAGTGGCCAGACACAGTTCGACGGAGAAAACAACAGCACCTAAATCTACGGCGATCGCTTGCGAGAGCGTAGCCCTTATCACTCCTAAACCCCCTCGCAAACGCCTCCCAGAAGACCAAGCTCTGGAGCATATTCGCCGCGCCGTTCAGGCCATCATGCACTTCAACAACCACGGCGATCGGACCTTGAATGAGAAGTGGTACATCTCTTTTCCGGTTGTCCAAACGCTACTGAGGGCCAATGGGTTGTCTGCCAATCAAAACAATGTCAGCACTGTCTTTGAGGAAATGAAGCAGACGTTGGAACAGCATCACGACCACCATCACCTCGGATCGAGGCATAACCGCAGACATCCAGATATTTCTATGATTGCTCAGCTGGTTTCGATAAACCCGTGATCGGTGAAAGGGAGCAAGGAGGCGATCGCTGATTCATCCCCACCCACTTCCTCGATCGCCTGACACCACCTTTTATGAATTATTCTTATTCTTAATTATTGATAAGATAAGTCCCAAGGCTAATCTTTAGCTGATTTAGCTATCTAACTGTATTATCAATAATAAATCAAATACTTGTAATGACACATTGGCTGGACTCGCTAGCCAATACTTAGAGTACGTATTATTTGAACTCTATCCTTTTCCGGTCTTTGTACTTTTGTAAAATGCAACTCCTCCACTCGGCATCCACTCTTTAATACATAGAAATAACGCTCAATTAGCCAGCGCTTGGAGTATCATTTCATGCATTGACACGCCGCCTCAAACGGCTGCCCATACCGCACGTTCAACACGGCTAACCGCTCTCGCTGTCGCGACGTCCGTTGCAGCTTCAACGTGATTTCTCCCCACAGCGCTCTGCTGAATCCAACTATATGATTATGGAAAGAGCAGATGGAAGAGACGGCGATCGCTCAACCATAACCAGGATAAAGCTTTTACTGATTTTTTCCTATCTGTAAAAAAATGTGGCAATGCATAGCTAGAGTCCTGGAATTTCAGATAGTTCGCTCGCCAATTCTTCGACGGCAAATTGCGTCATCGATCGCCACTCGTCTAAAGTGAACTCATAGCCACAATTGTTTGCCATCGCCACAAATTGCTCGATCGTGGCTGATTGGTTGAGTTGTTCTCGCAATGAGGGGTTGATTTGAGCAGCCCGGAACAGCTGAGTAACGGCTTCTTTTGCCATGATAGGAGGTGCCTCGCTCATATTCAGGTTCAATCAGGAGAATAGCAAGCTTTTTCTGAAAGCAAATACTAACTTCCGTCAGGTTTTGCTCATCCCTTTGGTTGCCCTATGGTGTCTTTAGAGGAGGATCTATCAGGTCTAGCAGGATGAGCCACTCCGCTACCAAGGGCCGCCAATGACGAAGATTGCTGAAGTTTTACTGCGTGCCTTTCTCCGGCGGTATCCGCTACCGACACGGCTGAGTTTGTTCAGCTATTTGGGGCGGTACGCTTGGTTGAGAGATATTTTGGAGGAGTTGCGTCCAGAACTTTTCCCACCCCAACAAGTTCTTGTAGAGACTCCAGTTCTGGAGGTCAGCTCCAAAAGCCTAGACCCCCGCATCTTAGGGATTTTAGAACAAGCTGAGATTCGGGGTCGCCTAGGGTATTACAAGGTGGAAACCTACCTGGGGCAACGAGGTAATGGGCATCTGTTTGAGGCGATCGAGGTCACGTCTAAGCGATCGCTGGTGATCAAAGAATTTCTCCTACTGCCCCCAGACTTTACCCAAGCTGAAGCTCTTCAACGTCAAAATAGCTTTAAGCGGTTGGCGGGAATTCAGTTAGCCGATGGGCGATTCCAGGACTTTCGAGCGATTCAACCGATTGAGGCGATCGCAGATACCGCTTCCCACGAATGCTGTTTTCTGGTGACGGACATTCGCGATCGCGCTCCTACCCTACGGCAATATCTGCAACTTTGCGGTATGCTCTCTCCTCACCAAGCACGGGAGATTTTGAGTCAGATCTTGCAAACCTTGGATTTTCTCCACAATCAAAAATTCAGTTTTCCTTCTGGAGCGGTTCAAAATGGTCTAATTCACGGCAACTTGAGTTTAGACAGCATTCTTTGGGTAGAGCAATCTACGGCTGGGTTTGTCTATCTTTGTGACTTACTCCTATGGGAGCAGTGCTTTGATACTAAAAGTTCTCTGGGGCGATCGACGCAGGCGACTCAAGAAGGCACTCAAACCGATTTGAAGGCAGTTGGGCAAATTGGCATTCAGCTTTTGCGAGGCATTCAGCCTGATGAGGCGATCGCGATTGAGCCTGCCTTGCATGAAATCTTACAAGCACTGCAAAGTGGTAAATTTGCCAGCGCTGAAGTAACTCGGCAAGCACTACTGCAAATAATGCCACGATCGCCAATTGCGATCACCCCTTTAGCAGATATTGCTGCCCAAACGGCATCTAAATCCCGGTTGTCTCCACTGCTTCTACTACCTTTTTTAGGCTTATTCGCAGGGTCTTTGCTCCTGCTGCCACGACTGCGACCGACACAAGCCCGCCTGTCTCCCGTTCCGCAACTCTCCACTTGCTGTCTGTCTGAAGTGAGTGCAATGCCGACAGGCGAATACACCTACACCTCATTGGAACATGGAACTTGGTGGGCCGTCTTGCAGCAGCGCAACCTACTCCAGCGGGGTCAAAGCTTTACGGATATTCTAAGTATGGCTCAGCCTCATCTCCGCTTGCAATATCTCCCTGCCGATTCGCTCGAAGCGGTGGTGCAGGAAGTGCGATCGGGGGCAGCAGATTTTGCCATCCTGCCACCTGTGGATGAGTGGCCTGCTGATTTGCTAGCCCAAGAAATTGCCTATGATGGGTTGGCTGTTGTCGTTTCCTTTAGTTATACAGAGCGGCAACGAGGACTCCCTACAGCGCTAAAGGGCAAACTCTCACTGGAGCAGGTACGGCAACTCTTTAGCAATCAATCGCAGGATTGGACAACTTTGGGAGGTCCTAATTTGCAGGTGCAACGGTATGCGCCTCAGAATCCTGAAGCGATCGCCTTCTTTGAACGGCAAGTACTCCGCCAGTCTCCCCAGGGCTTATCTCAAAGCCTAGCGGACGTGCAACAGCTGTCTCCCACAGGATTATTACGCCAGATCATTCGTGATTTTGAGGTAGATGGATTTGGCAGTGTGGGTTTCATCCCGCTAAGCGAGATTTGGGGACAGTGCTCAGTCTATCCCCTAGCCCTAAGTCAAGCTGGCAAAGCAGCCGTGCAGCCGTTAGTGTTGAGCGATCGCCAAGAGATAACTCCCGAAACAGATTTATGCAATCGCAAAGGTGCTTATGCGCCTGATCCAGCTAAGTTCCAAACGGGAGAGTATCCCCTGAGCTATCCAATTTTGGTAATCTATCCTCGTGACAATCGTCGGTCTGCTCCAGGCAGGAAGTTTGTTGAACTGATGCGGACGCTGGAGGGACAACGACTGTTAAGAACCGCTGGACTCGTCCCCCTCAGCGGTGACCTGGCTCCCTCAGCTTCTACTGCCCCATCTCCGCCCCTCTAAACAGTGGCTTGCTGAAACAATCTATTTATCCTAGGAAGTCTGCTATGAGAACCACGGATGGAGCACCATTACTCACCGCTGCAATCCCAGCTCAAAGCTTGGAAACGTCACCAGCGTCAACGGTTCCCTTAGCAGCGCTGCATCCTACACCACCCCCAATCGCCTTAGCGGATCGGCTAAAAGCAGTCGGATTGGTAGTCTTGACTGGAACCGTGGGCGTAGGAGCGGTGGTCCTAGGACGTAGCCTTTGGTTGGCAAAAACTGAGGAAACGTTGGCACCCCTTGAGTCAGGACGCGATCGCTCACAAATCGCTCCTCTGCGCGATCGTCTGCCCATCATCACGCCAGGTTCTAGCTCGCTCAGTCCGCCCGACTCTTTTCTCTCTTCACAACCTTTTCTCGCTTCGCAGCCATCAACGCTGCCAAAGCGATCGCAACGGTCTTCACTGACCCGTCTTCCTCGCATTAGTCACGGATTTGGTACCAACGAATCGATCAGTGCTGAAGCAGCTCCAGAAGAATCTGCCGAGATGGCCGATGTTGCCTCCTCTGAGGTAATGGCTGACTCTGCTACTGCTAGCGCTGATTTCTCTAATTCAGAGTCATCTCTTCCAGAGGTTTTACAAGATTCTGAAGCCAGCGCCGATGCAACACCGACAGAGGAGCCACCTCCCGAAACTACTCCGATCGTCCCCCCCAGTCCAGCATCATCTCCTTCTAAACCGACTCAATCGGACGCGATCGGGCAGGATGTCATTTCAGCTTTGTTAGCATCCCCTGCTCCCAGAAATTCTGTCGCGATCGCACCTCATTCTCCGCTCTCCAAGCAACCTGCCCCCCTACTCACGACTTCAGCATCTCAATCAGTATCTCCACCAGAGAAGCAACCAGCCTCTCCACCCTCGGCGATCGCCAGTCAACCATTAGAATCTATTGCGGCCCCTATCTCTCTGCCACCTGCGATCGCCCAACCTCCTTTAGCGCCTACGCCAGAGATCTCTCCGCCATCTCCTGCGCCTGCCGTTGCGACATCGACTCCGCCTATCCTATTGCCTCCTGATTTGACAACAGCTCCTCCCTCGACTGATTCTGCTGTATCTGCTCCTGTACCTGTTGCCCCAATTGCTACCCCTCCTGAAGTCTCAACTGCCCCAAACACTCAAACTTCTTCCTCCAGTGATCTTCCCCCTGTAACGACTACCCCCGCAGAAACTTCATCTCCTGCCACCAATGACAGTTCTGCTCCTGCGACGACTGCTCTAGCAATCCCACCCGCAATTCGCGAAGGAGTTTATATTGATCGCATCAAGATTAGCGGTAATACTCGTTTCTCTGAGCAACAGTTAGCAGAAGTTGTGCAAAAGACAGTAGCAGCTTCCTCTGCATCAAGTGCTTCTCCCTCGGAAGGAGAAGGCGCGATCGCCAGTGCTGCCAACAGCCCGCCTCAGCCTGACCCCACTGTCTTCAAGCGTCAACTGCCCTTAACTGCTTTAGTGCAGGCTAGCGAAGCAATTACGAAACTTTATGTTGAGAAGGGCTATATTAATTCCGGTGCTTATGTACCTGCTGAAGTGCTCCAGGGTGCTGCTCCAGAAATCCGAGTCGTTGAAGGCAAGATCGAGAAGATCAACATTCAAAAAATTAAGCGTCCTGGTTTTCTCTGGCTAGCTCGACCGCTCTCTGCTAGCTATGTGCGACGACGTTTAGCGCGATCGCTTCGTACCCCTTTACAAATCGATCAACTGGCAGATTCTGTACAGCTGCTAGCGCTTGGGACATTTTTGTCCCAAGCGGGACAAAAATGTCCACTGAAGGGCTTTACAAATCGATCAACTGGCAGATTCTGTACAGCTGCTAGAGCAAGGTCCGCTGATTGACAGTGTTTCCACAACCTTGGCTCCTGGAACTACCACCGGAGGCAGCATTCTCAATGTGGATGTCAAACAAGCTTCGCCACTACGAACTAGTTTCTCGGTAGACAATGGCCGTTCGCCCAGCGTAGGGCGCTTACAGCAGCAATTCTCTCTCAGTCATTTCAACCTCCTGGGCCTGGGAGATGCGCTACAGTTTGGCTACAATCGCAGCGAAGGCAGTCGCGGCTGGAATGCTAGCTACAGCCTCCCCATTAATGCCAAAAATGGCACCTTGAGTTTCAACTATAGCCAGAATCGCGGTGAGGTGATCGAGCAGCCCTTCCGGGACTTGGATATCAAGTCGCGATCGCGCAATTATGAAGTTGCCCTACGCCAACCTATCAAACAAACCTCTACAGAACTACTCGCTCTCAGTCTACGAGCCAACCACTACCACAACGAAGGGGTATTTTTAGAAACGTTCAATAATGGTGTGGCACTACCCCTTCCGGGTCGAGGTAGCGATCCGAACGGAGAAACAAACATCACAGCACTTCGGTTTGGGCAAGAGTGGCTGAAACGAGGAAAGCGAGATGTTGTTTCCTTGCAATCAGATTTTAGTGTGGGCATCAATGCGCTAGGAGCGACTCGTTTAGAGACTCCTCCCGATGGTCGCTTCTTATCCTGGCAGGGACGAGGTTTCTGGGTGCATTCTTTCGCCCCCGACACCCTGCTCTCCGTCAAAAGCCAATTGCAATTCGCCAATCGTCCGTTGGTTCCAGTGGAGCAGCTGAGCCTGGGTGGCATTGATACAGTGCGAGGTTATCGCACCAGCACCCTTCTAGCAGACAACGGAGCTTTTGCCTCCGCCGAACTCTATCTCCCGGTGCTGCGAATGTCTAAAGGTAAAAGTGTGGTACAGGTAGTGCCATTCTTTGATATTGGGCGCGGCTGGAATAAAGGAGATGACCAACCTGTGCCGAATTTCTTGATGAGTACAGGATTAGGGTTGCAGTGGAAAATCAGTGATGCCTTCCGCGCCCGCCTTGATTGGGGCATTCCTCTAGTCAATGCCAATCAAAACGGTCAATCTCTCAAAGAAAGCCTATTTTTTTCAGTCACATTCACGCCTTAAAAACCCAATCAACTCATGGCGGGCGCAACTTCTGAACCAGTCACTTCAGGTGCTTCAACCTGCTGAATAGCGGCGATCGCACTCACTCCTTCCAACACCGCTCGAATCCCTGGCAAATATTGATCCATCGTCAAGACATTGGTATAAACCAAAGATTTAATCAAAGACGATGTCAGTTGGTCATCAGTTACATCCAATACTAGTTTTGTAGCGAATCTCCCCATCTTCAAAATCCATCTCAAAATTACCGATGATCATGCCGTAGTTGGCACGAGTGATAAATTCTGCGATCGCCCCTCGCTTTGCTTCTGGTATAACGAGTGGACAGATGGAGTAGAAAACAAATTGCTCTTCATTCTCACGGATTTTGGCACAGCAACTGTAGGTGCCATTCTCACTTTGAAATGCCATGTGCAGAATTGGCTCACCCTGGACTTTAGTGAAAGACCAATCATCTTCAGTGAAGAAATCAATGACTGTTGCATAGAGAGTTGTATCGGAAAGTTCATCAACTGCTTCCGCCAGCGTGTCAATTAGTTCATCGAAAGCGCTGGTTGCTTCTTCAATAGCTTCATTAATGGCGCGATCGCTTTATTGAGTCAAGACAACCGCTTACGGTAAGCAAGTTCCCTTCTTCGTTTCCCAGAATGAGGTAGCGGTTTCTCAAAATTACAGCGATCGTTACCATCTATACCGTGTGTTTCGATTCCGGGATGATCCACGGTTATTCACACTCACAGGTGCATTAGATCACGTTTGTAACCTGAGTCCAGTACAGTTTGTTGCTCGGATTGCGTAGGCGATCGTATTTCTTATTCTATCTATTCAGTTGTTGACCTCTGAATCTAGTGATAGGAAATCCCCCTTAAAATAGAAAGCAGCTCTTTCAGGGTTATGTGGAAAGTCGTAAGTAAGTAGTGGACATACAGCATCTAGCAGAATTTCGTCAGATTTTAGGAAGATAGGAATTGAAGCGATATGCCTAATAGATGGGATGAGACGTGGCATAGGCTACGTGAGTGGACAAATGGTCAGGCTCCTTCAGAGCGATTAGCAGCACAAATCCTACTTCATGAAGGTTATGAAAGCTTAGATCCTAGCCATCCGTTAGGTGGTAAAGATGGCAAAAGAGACGCTCTTTGCAAGAAAAATGGTCAGCAGTGGCTCATGGCTGTCTACTTTCCAAGAGGTCAAAAAGACTTTAAAGACATAAAAAATAAATTTCTCAGTGACTTAAAGGGTGTAAAGACTAATAACGCAGATGCATTGGCATTTGTAACTAATCAAGAACTTCGGCTTGCAGAGCGTCAAGAACTCCACGAATCTGCTGAGAATATATCTATTGAGCTATTTCACTTAGAGAGAATTACTGCAATTCTTGACAAGCCTGAAATGCACAGCATCCGAAAACAGTTTCTCAGCATAGATTTCAAGGATGCATCTACTCTCCAAATTGTAACTGTATATAACCAGTCAACACCTCAGATTCAAGAGAAAGTCAGAAACGGAAGCAGAACTACATATCGCATTAATCCTGTCACTGGAGCACGGGAGATTCTTGGTATAGAGCTTGATTATTAATTTCAGTCGAGGTCTGACAATCCGCCTACACACCGACCGTTTGGAAGTTATTAGTTGGGTCCGAGAAGCTACTAGCCGTGGGTGAGGCGTAACGTTCATCATCTTAAGGGTGCCTAACGGGACTCGAACCCGTTAATGCCCAGCTTCACAGGCTGGTGTCTCGACCATTTCGACTTTAGGCACCACGAGTGGAGTCGATCGGACTTGAACCGATAACCTCGTTCTTGCAAGGAACTTGCTCCGCCATTGAGCTACGACCCCAAGGCAGGAATGGCAGGATTTGAACCCGCATGGAACCGTTTAGAAGACGGTTGCCTTATCCATTAGGCGACACTCCCATGATTGGTAGCCCTGATAGGAATCGAACCTACAACCTCTCGCTTGTAAGGCGCTTGCTCTACCGTTGAGCTACAGGACCATAAGAGCGATCGATGGGACTCGAACCCATGCGCTGAGTGTGACGCACTTAGATGCTTGCCGCTACATCACGATCGCGAGTTGGAACGGTTGCCTTACGGCACGCTCAAGCGATCGACGAGACTCGAACTCGTGTCTCCTGGTTGGAAGCCAGGGGTGCTTGCCGCTGCACCACGATCGCTTACAGCGCACTGACGTGAACGCATTCTGGGGCTGGTGACAGGAGTTGAACCTGCAACCTTTCGCTTACAAGGCGATTGCTCTGCCGTTGAGCCACACCAGCACATTTGGATCAGACGATGGGGGTTGAACCCATATCGGGAGCGATCCCTCGCCCCTGTGTTGCCAGTTACACCACGTCTGCATTGGAGCAGGTGACAGGAGTTGAACCTGCATGAAGGCTGTACGAGAACCTCATGTTTCCCGCTACATCACACCTGCATTTGGACGCGGGGGTGAGAGTTGCACTCACCGATCGCAGCTTATGAGACTGCCGAGCCGCTCTTGCTCTATCCCCGCTATACCCCCGGCGAGAGTCGAACTCGCAAGATTCCAGTTTTAAGCCGGACACGTCTGCCAATTGCGTCACAGGGGCATCTTTGGTGGGCGCTGTAGGAGTTGAACCTACGTCAGTCTCCTTAAGAGGGAGGTGCATAGCCGTTCTGCCAAACGCCCCAAAATTTGGTGGGTCGCCCAGGGGTTGAACCTGGATAATTCCGCTTAAAAGGCGGCTGCATATCCGCTCTGCCTTTCTTGTATGCCCAAAGGGCTTTACGACCCGAATGGTCTGAGTGGTAGGGATTGAACCTACGACCTCCGGTTCCCCGTTGGCGAAGCCTGTCGAAGACATACCGACGTGCTGCCACTGCACCACACTCAGATATTTGGTACACCGAGCAGGAGTCGAACCTGCTAATAACACGCTTATCGGGCGTGCGCGTCCACCACTTCCGCCTTCGGTGCTTGGTACTCCCGGTGGGAATCGTTCGCGAAGCGTCTCCGTTAGGAGAAACCCACAAAGTCTAGATCCTCGGTCTAGAGCGTCTTCCCTTCCGCCACAGGAGCACAGTACCCTTGGTGGGAATCGTTCGCGAAGCGTCTCCTTCGGAGAAACCCACAAAATCTGGTCTCTGAAGCCAGCACGTCTGCCAGTTCCGTCACAAGGGTAAATGGTCGGGATGGTAGGATTTGAACCCACGGCTCCTTGGTCCCAAACCAAGGCTTCTGACCACTGAATTACATCCCGATAGTTGTTACTGCTGGTGGGATTTGAACCCACAACCTCTGGTTTCTAAGACCAGCACCTCTTCCGGTTAGGCTACAGCAGCACAAATTTTGGACACCCAAAATTTTTAATAAACAAGTGGTACTCCTGGCGGGAGTCGAACCCGCACCTCGACTGGTTTTGAGACAGTCGCCTCTTCCGATTGGGCTACAGGAGTGAGAAATGGGAGGGGAGAAATACAGGGGATTGACCCAGGCGACTGTTTACCTCCCAACTGCCCCGCCAGGGCTTGAACCTGGAACTTCGCTGTCAAAGAGCGACGTGGATGCCAATTTCACCACAGGGCATTGAAATGGATGCAGGAGTCGGGGTCGAACCAACCTCTCTCTGATTCAGAGTCAGAGCGACTTGCCAATCGTCCATCCTGCAATAAATGGCTGCCCCGGCAGGGATTGAACCTGCGACCGTTCGCTTAACAGGCGACCGCTACTGCCACTGAGCTACGGGGCAATGAGTGGGAAGTGACAGGATTCTCCGAAGGAGACGCTTCGCGAACGAACTGCCTTCTCGCCGTCTAAGTCCTGCGGACAGGCTTCGCCAACAGCGGCACGTGAGCACCAACTTCACCAACTTCCCACAAGCGGAGAGCAGAGGAATTGAACCCCTAGCCCAAGGACTACCCTGGTGTTCAAAGCCAGTTGCCGACCATTCAGCGGTGCCCTCCATGATTGGCGAGAACGGAAGGAGTTGAACCTTCACTCTTCGGTTTCGTAGACCGATGTGTTTATCCAGTTACACCACGTTCTCAAAGGCGGAGAGCAGTGGAGTCGAACCACAATTGTTCATCCATCTGTTTAGCAAACAGCGCCGATCGCCTGATCGATTTACTCTCCATAACGTTGGTAGGTCGGGCTGGAATTGAACCAGCAACGCAAGAAGCGGCTGTTTTACAGATAGTTGCCCACGCTGATAGGCGAGCCGACCTATGTTTGGTTTTTGCTGCTCAAGGATGAGCAAGATTTGGCAGTGCCGACGGGAGTTGAACCCGCAAGCATCGACTTGAAAGATCGACGGCTTTACCAATTTGCCTACGGCACCAAGTTTTGAGATTTCTACAACGTGCAAGTTTGAGAAGCTGTTTTTTCAGCCTCCAAATTGGCGGAGGCTGTAGGAGTCGTAGCTTGCTTCCCGAAGGGTACCTAATTCGCTGTTTAGGCGAGTGACCAGTATGTAGGCTTCTCCGATGAGGGCACACCGTAGAATGCACAGACGAGGATTTGAACCTCGAACAACGGTTTTGGAGACCGCGATGTTGCCGTTACACCATCTGTGCATTGGTCGCAGCGACGGGAGTCGTAGCTTGCTTCCGCGAAGCGGTACCCGCAATGACCAAGTTATGAGCTTGGGGCTTTGCCATTAAGCTACGCTGCAATGATTGGACTCCAGGGTGGGAATCGAACCCACGAATAGTCGGTTTTGCAGACCAACGCCTTCTCACTTGGCGACCTGGAGATAAATTTGCTGTGCAAGTTGAAGAAGCTATTTTGGATTGAACTACCTCGCCAGGGTTGGAGGCGAGGACTGGAATTGCACCAGCAACCTATCGTGTTTCAAACGATCGTTCTACTGTATGTAGGCTTCTGACATCAGGGCACAGCAACGAGGATGACAGGGATCGAACCTGTGACCACTTGCCTCGGAAGCAAGCACTCTGTCCATCTGAGTTACATCCTCATTGGGAGCCTTGACGGGAGTTGCACCCGCTTCTTTCTGGCTGAGAACCAAAACGACTTTTCTATTCGTTCACAAGGCTGCACGGGGATGATGGGATTTGAACCCACGATCTTTCGCTCGACAGGCGACTGCTTTGAGCCACTAAGCTACACCCCCAAGGTGGCGATTCAGTTTTCAAGGTGCAGGTTGACTGATGAATCAGCAGGAATTAGAGAAAGCAACCCCGTTCCAGAGAATAAGTTTTCTGAAGGTGGCGGAGTACTTGCGTGCGTTGAGTGGAAAATGACGTTCCCTGATTCAATGAGTCGTCTTGAAGTGGCAGGTCAGTTGTTTTGAGTAAGGGAGTGAGTGTTCATTGGATTAGCTCTTCTGTGTCTCATCTCATACTACAAACATAATACAATATACTACAAGGTGTCAAGAGGGTACTACAACTTTTTTGAGATGGGAGAGAACGCTGTCAAAAAATCCTTGTATCGCTCTCTCCCAATGGACTTGACCTTTAGGCTGGAGAGGAAATGTGGACTTCACTCATCTGCCACAGCTTGTAGATGAAACGCTCAATTCGATCGCTCATTACCGTTAGGAACATCCCTTCATGAGCGTCCTTCTCCTCAGCAATCCAGCTTCCGCTGAGTCCGACTTCGACAAACTCTTCATCGACAGTAATGAGGGTGACTACTGAGCCGTACTCCCGATGTAGTATCATCTCCAGTACTTTCAGTTCAGGAACATCAGCAGGCAGCAGAAAGGATGCACGACCGGGTTCAACATAGAGCGATCGTCCTAACCGCACTGCCAGAAGCACGCACTGGGCAATTAATAATTCGGGGTTGGTCATAGTCCGCTCCATAAACAGCCCAACATCGGTGTAGTTCAGCTTCAACATCGGTCATGCCTCCTTTCTGGCTTGAGGTCAGGGTTCAATAGGCTGCTGTTCTTTCCAAAACTGCTCAGCAAAGGTGATCGCAGGATGCATCGGTGCTTTGAGTTTGGTCTTCAGTAACATTCCGGTTTCGTGCAAGAGGCGATCGCCTTTGCATGAATTGCACTTCTCACAGGCGGTCACTACGTTGTTCCAGGTATGGGGTCCGCCTTTTGAGCGGGGAATGACGTGATCCAGCGTCAGGTGCTTGGTGCTGCCACAGTACTGACAGGTGTGGTGTCACGGCGAAAGACTTCCCGACGATTTACCCGAGGAACTTTCCAGTGCCGCTCTGGACTACCACTCGTCAAACGAATGTGATCTGGGATTTGTAGTACGACACTGGGAGAGCGGACTTCCCACTGCTGGGTGCTACTGAAATCCAGAGTCTCTGCTTGTCCGGTAACCAGGAGGACGATTCTCGTTCCGAGAGGCTACGCCAACGCCCGTTTAAGGTTGATTCGCGCCAGGGGCAGGTAGTTCTTGAGAACACCACCACCTAGTTCTGAAGTATGGGAATCTTCTGTTGCTGCTCGGTCTGCATCAGTTTTCTCCTCAAAAAATTAACCCCCGCCTCTGAGCACCAGGAGCGGGGGTTGGGGAAGTGGATATGGCTTCCCTATGTCGGTGTCAGGATTACCCTGCACCTCCCGCTGCTAGTGCGTTGATCCGGATTGAGTCGTCCGGCGTTTGCGAAGCGTTCCAAAGGAATTGTGCTATCAATGCCTTCGCTGACGGATTTACCGCCGCTAAACCAATACGTCCCCTCAAACGCAAACAGCGCCGATGCTCTACCCAAACGATGTTGGGGTCGAACATGAACGCTGGCTAAAGTGGCGAGAAGGATGAGTATCATGGAAGGCTGTAGTATTTGTATTACAAATCCGAATGTCTACATACTACAGTTGTAGTATTAGATTGTCCACCCTTGATTGAAATTTAGGATGTTCGATTATGGATACACGCAAACGGGGTAGCACTTCGGAAATGCAGGTCACGAGTATCCGACCGGAACCTGAACTGAAGGAACGATTGCGGGAGATTTCTGGTGAACAGGGCTATCAAACCCTGATTCGAGAAGTGCTTTGGCAGTTTGTGGATCAGCAGATGGGGGTGGATGAGGTGCGACCGTATTCAGCCGAGGATAGGCGGTTACCCCATAGGGGGAACTGCTTCGCATCGCCCGCTCATTCCCCACTGTTATCCATGTCAGATATTCGAGCGACGTTTAGGGCAGTCTCTCAACAAGAAGATCAATGTGCCATTACAGGGCAGCGTATTCAACCGCAGCAAGAGATGCTTTTAGGGTTAACAATCAATGGGGAGATGATTGCTCTCAGTATGGCGATCGCTAAATCGTGCTTTCGGTAATAGGCATTGAGCCGAGATACGTGTTAGCCTCTGCAAAGGCCTCAATTAAACATGAATCCTTCCCGAAATATCGGCGCTAGCAACAATGCCATATCCATCTAAACCCTCTGCTGAGCCTTGTGTAACAACCTTCGATGAGTTTGTGCAATTGGCGGATTATTCTCTGATGGATACCTTAAATGCCGATCCTGATGCCACGGTCGATGGTGATGATCACCGGCCCCGCCAGGTTTTTTCTGGTCATTTTGTACCTGTGACACCCACACCGCTTGCAGACCCAGAATATGTCGCTCATAGCCGCACTTTCTTTAAAGAACTTGGGTTGAGCGATGAGTTGGCGCTGAATGAAAAATTTCGCCGTGTATTTTCTGGTGATCTCTCTGCTGCCCATGAGCCAATGCGTCAGGTGGGCTGGGCGACGGGTTATGCGCTGTCGATTTATGGCACTGAATATATCCAAAATTGTCCATTCGGTACGGGTAATGGTTATGGCGATGGTCGGGCGATATCTGTATTTGAAGGAATCATCAATGGACAGCGCTGGGAAATGCAATTGAAAGGGGGTGGCCCAACGCCTTATTGCCGGGGTGCCGACGGGCGTGCTGTCCTCCGGTCAAGTGTGCGTGAGTTTCTAGCGCAAGACTATATGCAGGCGTTAGGTGTGCCAACATCGCGCTCTTTAACACTGTATGTTTCTAAATCTGAGACTGTTACCCGGCCTTGGTATTCTCAAGACTCCGACTCGATTGACCCTGATGTTTTGGTGGACAATCCTGTGGCCATTTCAACTCGCGTTGCACCCTCCTTTTTGCGCGTTGGTCAGCTAGAGTTATTTGCCCGCCGCACTCGTAGCAATGCTCATCCAAAAGCATTAGAAGAGTTGCGCATGATAGTGTCGCACTTAATTGAGCGAGAGTACAAAAGCGACATTAATCAAAGCCTTGGTTTTGCCAATCAATTAGTTGAGTTGGCTAAGCTATTTCGCCAGCGTCTCACTTCACTGGTGGCTAATTGGCTACGGGTTGGTTATTGCCAGGGTAATTTTAACAGTGACAACTGCGCTGCTGGAGGCTTTACCCTAGACTATGGACCCTTTGGATTTTGTGAAAAATTTGACCCTTGGTTTCAACCTTGGACGGGTGGCGGCGAGCACTTTTCATTCTTCAATCAGCCCATTGCAGCAGAAGCAAATTATTACATGTTCTGGAAGGCAGTGAGACTGCTACTTACAGAAGATGCTGAAGCGTTAGAACAGTTCGACCAAGTAGGCCGCGGCTTTTCAGAAGCCATGCAAAAACAAATCCAAAGAATGTGGGCGGACAAACTTGGCTTGACTGAATATCACCCAAAGCTATTTGAAAAATTAATGCAGTTAATGACTGACTCAGCGGTCGATTACACCATTTTCTTCCGCGAGTTATCCCATATCCCAGATGATATCTCGGCATTGAAAAAAAGCTTCTACGTTAAAACTTCACCCCAACTCGATGAACAATGGCAATCTTGGCTAAAAAGCTGGCGCGACCTCGTCATTAACGACGGCAATTTGGCTGAGATATCGAAAAAGATGAAACAGACGAACCCAAAATACACATGGCGAGAGTGGTTGATTGCCCCTGCCTACCAACAAGCCATGCAGGGTGACTACTCTTTAGTTAAAGAGTTGCAAGAAGTCCTTAGCTATCCCTATGATGAGCAATCACAAGACGTAGAAGATAAATACT
This sequence comes from Allocoleopsis sp., assembly GCA_036703355.1. GTDB lineage: Bacteria > Cyanobacteriota > Cyanobacteriia > FACHB-46 > FACHB-46 > Trichocoleus. The sequence goes on from DATNPE010000112.1 coordinate 28,040, forward strand.
ATCGTCTAAGACCCAAGGCGTTTTTTAACGCGGGTGGTGTGTCGCACTATAGCTGTTCATCATAGCTGCGTGACAAGCAACTATTCAATACGAACACCTTTGTTCTTGAGCAACTGCTGAAAGCCAGGTTGGCAACGTTCCTTTCAGCGATTAATGTTCAACGTGTTTCATGAAGGATAGCAGGTGATTTGCAACAACTTGGGGTTGATCGAAGTGGGGCACATCGTCCGCTTTACCCCACAGAATCAGCGTGGGATGGGTGACTTGAGCAATCCGATCGCTTAGATCTGAATACCCACCACTTCTGGTAAAAGAGGCGATCGCCTCCTTCCACCCAGGCATCTCCTGATGGAGTAACGAGCAACGCAAAGCATCAATCAGCGTCGGATTGACCATCGGTAGAACTGAAGCCGCCGCCAGAGCAGCCCGCTTACGGAAATAGAGCCAATTTGCACCCAGGTCAATGAGTCCCTGTGGCAGAAATTGCCCGATTGGAAAGCTGCCAGAAGAGCCAACGCTATCAATCAAAGCAAGGGATCGCACCCAGTTAGGATGGTGCAAGGCGAAATCGATCGCCACTGCCCCTCCTAAAGAAGCACCTGCTAAAACAATCGGTTCACCAATCCAGGTTTCTACGATGCTCAGAAGATGTTGCCGGATTGACTCTGGATTGACAGAGATTGCAGCAGGGTGCTCGGTGAACCCTGAACCGAAGAGGTCGATCGCCCACACGTCGCTACCTCCCGATAAAAACGGGAGCAACCGCCGAAATTCCAACAGGGAACTGTCGAAGCCATGCAATAGCAGAATTGGAGGAGTATCCAGAAAACAAGAAGATAACTGGGGAGCGAAATGAACATAAGCCGTCGAGAATGCCGTTAGCCCCTGCTGAAATGGCACCTCGACAGTTCGATGCTGAATGGTTTGTAGAAGGGCGATCGCCCCTGCATCTTGAATCTCGGCAACAGAGGATGGCAGAAAATGGGCAAACATGGGTCTCAACTGGATTGAGTAAGTTGGTATGCCAAGTTCCAATTTGGAACGGACTGCTATCTCATGGCGCAATCTACAAGTTTTCATCCTCCCCGATTGCTTTCAAATATGCCTCAGCTGCTGCCTGCTTGAAGACACCCTTGGTGTACCGCTGAAACACCTTGTCGCTCTTGATTCCCATCAATTCCTTACCAAACAAGGGATCAACGCCTCGTCGGGTCACTTCCGTTCCAAAGGTATGCCGGAACCGATGGGGGTTGAGATCTTCCACTCCAGCGATCGCCCCCAGCTTCTTCACCATCCGGTGCAACCCTTTGTAGCCCAACCGCTGCCCTGCACTCTTTGGGTCTTGCGCCAAAAACAGCGGACTCTCCGGTAGTGGCTCAAACATCCCGCCCCTCTGCCGTCGCCACGCCAGGTAAGCTTCC
>DATNPE010000113.1:0-8041 GCA_036703355.1 Allocoleopsis sp.
CTGACTATCCAGAATTTGAAGTGATCGGTCAAGCAGATGATGGCTACTTGGGGGTAGAAGCGGCGACTCGCCTCAAACCAGACCTTGTCGTCATGGACATTGGCTTACCTCGCTTAGATGGTATTGCAGCAACCCAACAAATTAAAGCAGCCCTGCCTAATGTCCGGGTGGTGGTTCTCACCTCTCACACCACCGAAACTGAAATTGTGGCAGCGCTCTCTAGTGGAGCCGATGCTTACTGTATTAAAGGCTCTAGTGTGGATCGGTTGCTAACTGCCATTAAAGCCGCTCAGGAAGGCGCAACCTATTTGGACCCGCAAATTGCCCGACGTGTGATTGACCATCTGAAACCACCCACGCCATCCGGTAACTTGGGGCAACTGTCACAACGAGAATTAGATGTATTGCGGCTGATGGTGGACGGCAAAACCAATCCTGAGATTGCCGAAGCGCTGTACCTGAGCCCCAACACAATCAAAACTCACATTCGCGGCATTATGAACAAACTAGCCGTTGATGACCGAGTGCAAGCGGCTGTTGTAGCGCTCCGCTCTGGTCTGGTCTAGCGGTTCCTAAATCTGCCTAGACAAAATTAGCAGTCGTTCCTCCTGGGTGGGAACTCTGAGAGAAAGCACTCAAAATAGTTTGAGACCTCTCTTCTCGAAAAGTATGGTTGGCACCGATCATTTCAGCTTAGGGACGTTTACTTTCGCGATCGCCATCCTACTTAATTTAGCCTTCGCCCTACTCCTCTCGGTCCTTGCTCCACCCCGTTCTGGCAAGGAAGTGCGACAGCAAATTTATCGAGCGAGTGAGAAGCAGTTCCGCCACTTAATCGACGAAATGCACGTTGGTGTCTTATTACTCAATACCAAAGCCGAGATTGTCATCCACAATCAGGCGGCAACTCATCTCTTAAACCTGCCATCCCCAAATCTAGAGGGTCACGTCTTCGGCGTGGATTGGGGGTTGTTGCGTGAGAATGGCTCTTTTTGCCCCATCTCAGAGTTGCCTGTGCAGCAAGCGATCGCCCAAGGCCAATCTGTAGAAGCCACCGTAATGGGGATCGCTATCCCTGGCAGCAAAAACCAGCGTTGGCTCCTGATTAATGCTGAAATCCAAGCCGATCCCCAGCAGATAGAACGAGTGGTCTGTACGATCAGCGACATTACCTATCAAAAACAAGCAGAAGCAGCTTTGCGCCAAACCTTAGAGCGGGAGCAAGCCAGCGCCAGAATCATTCAACGTATGCGCCAAACCCTAGATTTGGCTACTATCTTTAGCGCCACAACGGAAGAATTGCGACAGGTAGTGAATTGCGATCGCACGTTGGTCTACCAGTTCAAGCCAGATTGGAGCGGCGATTTAGTGTCTGAATCTGTGGCCCCTGGCTGGAAAGCTTTAATTCCACCGGAAGGGGTGCAACCAGAGCTAACCCAGGCTGCGGTGCAATCAGAACTGACCCAAGCTGCGGTTCTCCAACCAGATTGCCAAGCGAGAGGCTTAGGCAATGACGGAGGGTTGCTCCAGGATACCTATTTACAGTCCACCCAAGGTGGAATCTATCGCCAAGGTACTCGTTACCTCGCGGTTGTAGACGTCTATACGGCTGGATTTGATACTTGCTATCTCGATTTGCTAGAGCGTTTCCAAGCTCGTGCTTATATCATTGTGCCGATCTTTTGCCGTAACCAACTTTGGGGCTTACTAGCCGCCTATCAAAACTCAGGCCCACGGGAATGGGAAACCGCTGAAATTCAGATGGTTTCTCAAATTGGTATTCAATTGGGAGTGGCAATTCAACAAGCAGAACTATTAGGGCAAACGCAACAGCAAGCCCAAGAGTTACAAAAAGCGAAGGAAGCTGCGGATAAAGCCAACCAGGCGAAAAGTGATTTCCTCGCCAATATGAGTCACGAGTTACGCACCCCCCTCAACGCGATCCTGGGTTTTACGCAACTGATGCATCACGAAGCAGCGATCGCGTCTGAGCAGCAAAAATATCTAGACATCATCAGTCGCAGTGGCGAGCATCTTCTAGAGCTAATCAACGACATTTTAGAGATGTCCAAAATTGAAGCAGGGCGCAGCACCCTTCACGAAACCAGCTTTGATCTGCATCGTTTGCTGGAGAGCTTGAGGGAAATGCTACAGCTGAAAGCTCAATCTAAAGGTTTGCGACTGAATTGTATGCTCACATCTGATGTCCCACAGCATGTCAGGGCAGATGGCAGCAAGCTGCGGCAAGTTTTGATTAATCTCTTAGGTAACGCCATCAAGTTTACCGACCAAGGGGAAGTGACGCTCCGAGTTAGTGTCGTCCCCAGCGAGTCCAGGAAAGCGATCGCCCCTTCGCCCAATCGGGTATGCCTCAGCTTTGAGGTGGAAGATACAGGGCCTGGGATCGCCCCCCACGAACTGAATCAATTATTTGAAGCCTTTGGTCAGGCAGAAGCAGGCTTAAATATCGCCGATGGCACAGGTTTAGGATTACCCATTAGCCGTAAATTCGTGCAGCTGATGGGCGGTGAGATTGCAGTCAAAAGTCAATTGGGCTGTGGCAGTCTGTTCTGTTTTGAGATTGAGGTGCAAACAGAAAGTGTTTCCCTTCTAGAAGTTCCCTTACAACGGCGGGCGATCGCACTTGCAGCAGGGCAACCCAGGTATCGAATTTTGATTGCAGAAGACAGCTCAACCAACCGCTTTTTACTGATTCGACTCCTAAGCAATTTCGGTTTTGCGGTTGAGGCCGTTGAGAATGGCCAGGACGCTATAACCGTTTGGCAACGCTGGCAACCGCAACTAATTTTGATGGATATGCAAATGCCCGTGATGGATGGGTATGAAGCCACTCGACAAATTAAGCGATCGCCCTTGGGCCAGCAAACAGTGGTGGTAGCCCTAACTGCCAGCGCCTTTGAAGAACAGCGCCAAGATATCCTCTCAGCAGGCTGTGATGATTTTATCCGTAAACCTTTTCGTAAAGAGGATCTAATAGCGACCATTGGCCAGCATTTGGGAGTGCAATACCTCTATGAGGAACTTTCAGACCACAATAATGGGAGTGCGATGGAAGATACTGGGCAATTCGTTGACGTTGAGCAGCAAATTGCGGCCATGCCCCCCACCTGGATCGCTGAGTTAAACTATGCAGCGTCTCAATGCAGCGATCGCTTGATTTCTGAATTGATTGACCAAATTCCAACTGAATCTGCTGCCCTTGCTACCACGCTGATTGCATTGACTGATAACTTCCGGTTTGATCAGATTATGGCGATCGCTCAGCAATGCGATCCACAGAAATCAGAATAGTTCTGGATTTGCTTCAACCATGCTATAGAACCCCGCTGAAATTGGCGATCGGGCAACTTCTCACTATCAGTAGGTTCTAATTTCCTGATTCTAGGGAATACTGACTAAATCATTTCTTTGCAGAACTATTTATAGCGCTCACAAATTGTCTGTGAATAAGGGGTGGGGCAGCGCCCCCACACAGGGGTTCCACCTCTGCACCGCGTTCAAACATCAAAAAGGATGGCTATATATCTGAAAGAGAGAACAGTTAACGCCCATATCACCACGCTGATGATGAAGCTCCTCGAATATGAAGCTCCTTTAAATTTTTCTGCATCAAATTAAGCATTTATCAAATTACTAAATTTTTTGGTGAAATCATCAATCAATTCTGTGATGATTTCTCATTAGCACAGTGCTACTGTCAGCTAGCGATAGGGAATTGAGAAGGCAAAAATCGTAATGAATGTTAGCCAAGCTGAGCCGATTCCAGCCGATATTCTTGTCATTGACGATATCCCCGAAAATCTACGCCTTCTCGCTACCATCCTGGTGAAGGAAGGATATAACGTCCGCAAGGCTCTCAATGGTTCGATGGCGCTGACTGCTGTGCAAACAGTTCAGCCAGACCTAATTTTGCTAGACATCATGATGCCAGATATGGATGGCTATGAAGTCTGTCATCGCTTAAAAACCAATCCTCAAACTGCCAAGATTCCCATCATCTTTTTGAGTGCCTTAAACGAAGGACTGGATAAGGCCAAAGCCTTTGATGTCGGAGGCGCAGACTATATCACCAAGCCGTTTCAGGTGCAAGAAGTTTTAGCGCGAGTGCAAAATCAACTCGCCTTAAGGTCTGCCCAACTCCAAAATGACACCCTGAATGCTCAACTAGAAGCCAGGGTACAAGAACGTACTTCCGAACTAGAAATTGCCAATCAGGCGCTACAACGGCAGGTTTATGAGCGACAACAGCTCCAAGCTGAACTGCTGAGAATGGCCCTGCATGACGACCTCACTGACTTGCCCAATCGAGCTTTGTTTATGGAGCGACTGGAGCAAGCCATCCAACGAGCAAAGCAAGAGCCAGCTGAGCAATTTGCGGTTTTGTTTCTCGACTGCGATCGCTTCAAAGTGGTCAATGATTCACTAGGGCACTTGGTCGGGGATGAATTGCTAGTAGCGATCGCCCGTCGTCTAGAGCAATGCCTCAGCCCCAATCACACCCTAGCCCGCTTAGGCGGAGACGAGTTTGCAGTCCTCCTCGCCAAGACGGTTAACCTAGAGTGTGCCACACAAGTTGCCGAGCAAATCTTAGCGGCCTTGGCACAACCCTTCCCACTCACGCGACACGAGGTATTCATCAACGCCAGCATTGGCATTACCCTCTACCAGCCAGAATACGAGCAACCTGAACACTTGCTGCGGGATGCAGACACCGCCATGTACCGAGCCAAAGCGCTAGGAAGAGGGCAATATCAGGTCTTTGATCCCATGATGCATACGAGAGCACTCCAGCTCTTACATTTGGAAACTGACCTGCGCCGAGCGATTCAGCAGCAAGAGTTTGTGGTACACTACCAACCGATTGTGGCCTTGCACAATCACCAGTTGACAGGCTTTGAAGCCCTGGTACGTTGGCAGCACCCCCAGCATGGCTTGTTGTCTCCCGCTATCTTTATTCCGATCGCCGAAGAAACAGGCTTAATTGCTCAGATTGGCGACTGGGTAATGCGAGAGGCTTGTCAGCAGCTGTGTCGGTGGCAACAAGGCAGCTCACTGAATCGAGATCTTTCCATCAGCGTCAATTTGTCTGCTCGACAGGTGGCTCAGCTCGATTTAGTAGAGCAGATTGATCAAATCTTGGCGGACACCCAGGTGAATCCTCAAGCTCTGAAGCTGGAGATCACCGAGAGTGTGATCATGGAGAATTCTCAGTTTGCCAGTGTCATGTTCCAAGAGCTACGAGAGCGTCAGATTCAACTCAGTATTGATGACTTTGGCACCGGGTATTCTTCTCTGAGTTATTTACACTCCTTTCCGCTGAATATCCTCAAGATCGATCGATCGTTCGTGCAGCGGATGACAGGCAGTTCTGAAGGTGTAGGGTTGGTACCACTGATTATTAATATTGCTCATTCATTGGGGCTGACGGTCGTAGCGGAGGGCATCGAAACGCCTCAACAACTCGCTCAACTAAAAGCCCTGAACTGTAATCTCGGTCAGGGATACTTGTTTTCTAAACCATTGACCACAGAACAAGCCACGGAATTGTTAGGCGCACCTCCCCCTTGGCTCGATTTGCAGCCTGAATCGGTACCACTGGCCCAAATCATTTGATCATGCCAATTCCCTAAATTTGATTAGCAAAACTCGTAGTGGAGAATAGCTGTTCGCCCTTGCAGTGAATGCAAAAAAAAGCCCCTGATTATTAAACCAGGGACTCTAATAGGGACTTAGGGTAAAACGCTATGCGATCGCTTCGGCTAGAGCGGGTGCTTCTGTGGGATGGACTTGCACTTGATTGTCTGCGTCCACATCCACTAGAGCGATCGCGCCACTTTGGATGCGGCCTGACAAAATCGCTTCGGCCAAGGCATCTTCTAGTAGGCGAGTAATGGTTCGGCGTAGCGATCGCGCGCCATAGGCGGGGTTGTAGCCTTCTGCCACTAATCGATCCTTCATCCGCTCTGTGATTTGCAAGGTAATGCCCTGCTCCTCACTTAGGCGCTTGGAGATCTCACCGACCATCAGATCCGCAATTTGCTTGACTTCCTCACGGTTGAGTTGACGGAAGACAATGATCTCATCCAGGCGGTTGAGCAGTTCGGGACGGAAGTACTGCTTCAGTTCTTCGTTGAGCAGCGATCGCACGCGGTTGTACTGCGCTTCGGCTTGAGTCTCAGTCGCGAGGTCGAAACCAAGTCCACCGCCACCTTTCTCGATCACGCGAGAACCGATATTAGAGGTCAAGATCAGCAGGGTATTCTTGAAGTCTACAGTGCGCCCTTGAGAATCAGTCAAGCGGCCATCTTCGAGGATCTGCAACAGTAAGTTGAAGACATCAGGATGGGCTTTCTCGATCTCGTCAAACAGCACGACTGTGTAAGGTCGACGACGTACAGCTTCGGTAAGCTGACCACCTTCGTCATAACCCACGTAACCGGGAGGCGAACCGACTAGCTTGGAGACGGTATGGCGCTCCATATACTCGGACATATCGAGCCGAATCATCGCCTCTTCGGAGCCGAAGAAGTAGGCAGCCAGGGCTTTGGTCAGTTCTGTCTTGCCGACTCCAGTAGGACCAGAGAAGATAAAGCTGGCGATCGGACGATTGGGGTCTTTGAGTCCTACCCGTGCCCGACGGATGGCGCGAGACACGGCTGTTACCGCTTCTTCTTGACCGATCAAACGCTGGTGCAGGGTGTCTTCTAAGTGCAGCAGTAACTCGGATTCTGACTCGGTGAGCTTGTTGACCGGAACTCCTGTCCAAGAAGCCACAATCTGAGCGATGTCTTCCTCATCCACCACGGGACGGCTGGAGAGGGCATTGTTGACTTGCTTCTCAGCTTCCGTGACCGACTGGATCTCCGCTTCCAATGCTAGTTCGCGATCGCGCAGTTGGCCTGCTTGGTCAAAGTTTTGCGCCGCAACTGCTGCATTCTTCTCTTGGGTGACTTGCCGCAACTCTTGCTTTAAGGCTTTGGTCGCGGAAGTTTTAGAGTGGCTCAAGCGCACCCGTGAACCCGCTTCGTCAATCAGGTCAATGGCTTTGTCGGGCAAGAAGCGATCGGAGATGTAGCGATCGGAGAGCCTAGCGGCGGCTTCTAGAGCTACATCAGCAATGGCAACTTTGTGGTGTTGCTCATAGCGATCGCGCAGTCCGTGCAGAATCTCGATGGTTTCATCCACAGATGGTTCACCCACCATGATCGGCTGGAAGCGACGTTCTAGGGCCGCATCTTTCTCGATGTGCTTGCGATATTCATCTAGGGTGGTGGCCCCAATGCACTGGAACTCGCCACGGGCTAGGGCAGGCTTGAGCAAGTTGGCCGCATCCATGCCGCCTTCCACGCCACCCGCACCAATCAGGGTGTGAATTTCGTCAATCACCAGAATGACGTTACCCGCTTGGCGCACTTCCTCGACGATGTTCTTGAGGCGTTCTTCAAAATCTCCGCGATAACGAGTGCCAGAGATTAAAGAACCCATACTCAAGCTGATCACCTGCTTGCCATAGAGGGTGTCAGGGACAGCATGGTCAGAAATGCGTTGGGCCAGCCCTTCGGCGATCGCGGTTTTACCCACACCAGGTTCACCAATCAAAACAGGGTTGTTTTTGGTGCGGCGACCGAGAATTTGTACAGCCCGTTCAATTTCCTTCTGGCGACCCACCACAGGATCAAGCTTGCCGTCGATGGCCATTTGGGTCAGGTTGGTGCCAAACTCTTCTAAGGTGCGGAGCTTGGGTGCCCGCTGCTCAGCATTGCGCTCCTGCGAACGAGTTGCCCCAACTGTAGCCGCCTCGCCAATCGATTCTATAATGCGCGATCGTACTTCATCTTTGTTAATCCCCAAGCGCTCTAGAACTTTGACCGCTACTCCTTCGCCATCACGAATTAAGCCTAGTAATAGGTGCTCAGGAGCAATGTAGTTGTGGCCTAACTGGCGAGCTTCTGCGAGAGCGGCTTCAAAGACACGCTTCACTTTGGGGGTAAAGGGCAGCTCAGCGGGGACAAAGCCAGAC
>DATNPE010000114.1:0-6270 GCA_036703355.1 Allocoleopsis sp.
CCGGTGATACTCTCGTCGTAATGGGCACAGGAGCCTACAATTACAGCATGGCTTCTAACTACAATCGGTTGCCGCGTCCGGCAGCAGTTTTAGTGAGAGCCGGAGAAGCCAATTTAATTTTGCAGCGGGAAACCTATCAAGACTTAATTCGACAGGATCGCCTACCAGAGCGTCTAATCGGCTTGACAGAATAACCCCGCACACCTGATTGGAGCTAGCTTGACTAGTTTCTGAACTGTCAGGAAAGCACACAGTGAGTTGCACCAGGCTCAACCGAAATATTCTTAACTGGCAACTGGGAGGCTAAGGCTGCAAGCCTCTCAGTTTTCCACGTTAAGGCGCAAGCATAATTTAGGTTCTGATGGGACAATTGTGGAAGCGATGGCTAACTGATCCAAGTTGGGTTCAGTCTTTGCTGCTTCAAACTATTGATTGGGTATTGGTAGCCATCTTGGCGTATATGGTGCTGATCATTATTGGTGAGCGCCGAACACTCTGGATGGTACGGGGATTTATTATCCTCATGTTTGCCGCAGCCATCAGCACGAACCTTAAGCTCAAGCTGTTGAGTTTTGTCTTAAACAGTTTGGTGATTGGCTCCGCTGTCTCAATGGCATTTATTCTGCAAGCCGAATTTCGTCGCCTGCTTGAGCAGTTGGGGCGGGGGGAGATTTTGCAATTGTTTCAACCCTCACGCCGCGCTATCCCCAAGGCTGATAACGTGATTGACGAAATTGTCGATGCGGTGAAGGAGCTATCTCAAAGCCGTATTGGTGCCTTGCTGATTTTAGAAACGAGCGGCCCACTGGATGAGCGTGATTTTTCCGTTCCAGGGGTACGATTAAATGCTGAAGTTTCCAAAGAACTCATTCAAACTTTATTTCAACCGACTACCCTGCTGCATGATGGGGCGGTGCTCATTCGAGCCTCACGCATCGTTGCTGCTGGGGTGATATTGCCCATTTCAGAACGGACTGCTTCCCGCCAGTTAGGAACCCGCCACCGAGCAGCGATGGGAATTACAGAACGTATCGAAAATTGTATGTGTATTGTTGTATCTGAAGAAACAGGTTCAATTTCTCTAGCAGAACGGGGAACCCTGAATCGGCCTCTGACCAGCAGTAAACTGAAGGAACTTTTAGAAGCGAGTTTCTCTCCCTCAGTTGACCGCGAAGCAGTCGCCTCAGATTTACGCAACTTTGGCCGCCAAATTGGTTCTCAAGGATTGGCGATCATTTCACGTTTATTTCGTCTGCCCTCATCGGCTCCTCGGGAGAAAAAATGACTGCAAAGCCAACCATCTTACAAGATCTACCTGCTGATCTAGAGCGAGAGCGGCTGCCTAAACATGTTGCCGTCATTATGGATGGCAATGGCCGCTGGGCTAAGCGCCAAGGGCTACCGCGCATTATGGGTCACCGTAGAGGCGTAGACGCACTCAAGGATTTACTACGCTGCTGCCGTGACTGGGGAGTGCAAGCGCTCACAGCCTATGCTTTTTCTACAGAAAACTGGGGACGCCCTTTTGAGGAAGTTGACTTCCTAATGACGCTATTCGAGCGAGTGTTGCGGCAAGAACTGCGCGAAATGATGGAAGAGAATGTGCGAATTACCTTTGTGGGGAATTTGGAGGCACTGCCACCATCGTTACGAGCCGAGATTGAGCGTTCCATGACCGAAACCCAGAACAATTCTGGAATTCACTTCACGATTGCCACCAATTACGGTGGGCGGCAAGAAATTGTCCAGGCTTGTCGGGCGATCGCCACTAAAGTCCAACAAGGACTGTTGCAGCCAGAAGACATTGATGAGGCGGTGTTTGAGCGCCACTTGTATACCGCAGGTGTGGGCGATCCTGACCTACTGATTCGCACTAGCGGGGAGATGCGGCTGAGCAATTTCTTGCTTTGGCAAATGGCTTACTCCGAGCTGTATGTCACAGATACACTCTGGCCTGACTTCGATCGCGCTGAATTTCACCAAGCTTTATGCTCTTATCAACAGCGGCACCGTCGCTTTGGCAAGCTCTAAGCGATCGGAGCAATCAGCGAGCCTAATGGGCTGATTAAGGCCCAGCAAAAACCGCATCTTCAATGTCTTGGCGACTGAGTAGATATTTGAAGGAGCGCTGAATCTCTTCTCCACCCGCTTCGAGGTAGCGGACTGTCAATTGGTCTACATCTAGATACAGCTCGGCTTTCCAAGCGGGTCTTTCGACTCGCCAGCAATGGAGTTCTGTTTGATCTTGTTCGCAACCCTGTTCAGTCAGCCAAGCTTCAATGTCTGGCAACGAGTGGTTGTAGAGGGGAGTATCACTAGAGGGCAGCGGCATAAATCTCAAAACTTGCGTAAACCAGAATTTTGTCGTGAGGGCAGCTCTTGATTATCCTCAGAATCTAAAACATTAGCAGATGAAGCGGCCAGTTCTGATCTAACAGCCTCAATTTGCTCAATGGGAGCACTTTGGCTCTGCAATTGCAGCGGTTGAAAAGCCACATCGCCTCTGGTGAAGCCGATCGCGATCGCCAACACCAAACAAGCCACAAAGGTGACACCCAGAATAAATAAGGCAAAGATTTCGCCGGGGGACAGTGGTCGATCGGTGGGATCGAGATAAGCGGAGGAGGAATAGCGCCGAGACGAGGCGGGACGGTTGAGATCCGCCGGAGCTTGCATCACGTGCAAACGCGAGTAGCCAATTTTGCGATCGTAGTTGGCGCGGCGCTCTGGGTTACTAATGGTGGCGTAGGCTTCGTTGAGCTGCTGAAATTTGGCGGTGGCGATCGCGGGTGGCAAAGTAGTGGTGTCAGGGTGCAATTGCTTGCTCAAGTCGCGATAAGCCCGCCGAATTTGTTGCGGAGATGCCGAAGGGTGCAGCCCTAGCAAGGTGTAGTAGCTAGGAGCCACAGTTTTTGCCGATGACAATCCTTGATCTACCTGATTTGGCGTTGCTCCATCTTGAGTCACGCGAGTTCCCACCCTACCTAGCTTTTGACTATTCTAACCAGGTTCCTCGCTAAAATTCTTGGTGGCTGACTGCTGTCGCTCCACCAAACCACAGATGGCGGCTAACAACAACCAACCTAAAACATTAATGCGAATGTCAAACAGCGTCACATCAAACAAGTTAAATAAGCTGCAAGCGAGGAACGCGACTAAATAGGTGAACAAAATCAGGCGATCGCTTTGCTGTAAAGGTTCAGTAGCAGGAGTCCAAGACAGGAACAGCCGTACCCCTCGATACACCATCCAGCCAACTAAGCCAAGGAATAGCAATGTCGCTAACACGCCTGTCTCTGCCATTAACATCAACGGCAAACTGTGCGGATGCCCCATAAAAACTTGCCACTTGGCTTGATACAGCGGCGTAAAGTTGCGTAAGCCCCAACCCGTAAAGGGCCGCTGCTCGGCTAGAGACCAGGCGAATTGCCACTGGGTTGTGCGTAAGGTGGCGACAGGGCGATTGGGATACAACTCATCTGATAGCCTCGCCCAGAAAAATGCGGGAACGATGAGTCTGAGGGGAGCCTTGATAACCGTGGGACCAAATGCTGCTCCAGCAATAGCAGCCCCAACCATCCCAACTGCAATCACCAGCCAGCGCCAACCCAGATATAAAGCGTAAGTGAGGCCAGCCAAAGCTGCTAAAACCCAAGCATTGCGAGAGTTTGTCAGCAGGAGGGCGATCGCATTGCCCAACACCACCAGCGTTAAAAAAGCCCAGCGTCCCCAAGCCATCCAGGATGGCATAGAGGCTTTGAGGGCAGGGTAAGAGTCTGTGGGTGGCTCAGCGATCGCTTCTGATGCTGGGTTTGATGAATGATTGCGACCTGGCAAAGCGTCAATCCAGAGACCGATCGCCAAAATAAACACCAGCACCAAGTAATTAGCTAGAACATTGGCGTAAGCAAAAATTGAAGACATGCGCCCCAAGGGATTGCCGCCTCGTTCCACCCCCAAATCCACCACGATTCCCAGCAGGCGTAAATGTCCTGCCCAACCTAAAAACTGCTGCCCTAGCCCAATCAACCCTACAGGCACTGAGGTCAGAACCAAGAGCCAAGCAACTTGCCGTAACTGAGCAGGGGTTTGAATCAGAGCACTGAGCGCAGCAAACAAAAAGAACAGCGGCAGAAAGTTAGCCAAGCCCAACAAAGCAGCGGTGTGATCGTAGGCGAGAACGGCACTGACCACAAACCACAAGCTGAGCACTGCCAGACCTTGGTTGAACGGACGGCGTTTGATCAAGGTCGCTTGCTTAATCCACGTTGCGATCGCGGCTCCTAGCAGACTCAAGCCACCGACAAAAGGACTAAAAGGAAACAGGAACAACCCAATTTGTACCCAGTACCAAGGCGTTTGCAGATGCCGTTGTGGATGGGGTTGTAGGCGTAAAAACTTGTTCAAGGTCGTTTCCTACACTGGCTCCCAAGCGGCTTCCAGGCAATCGGCACGAGTTAGGCGAATTTGGGCTAAAGCAAATACGGTCGGGATGATCCGGGCATAGTTAGTCGCGATCGCTCGCCAGCCTAAATCCGCAAAGAATAAAGCCCACATCGCTGGTCCCACAAATGCCAAAACACTGCGAGTCACACCATAGCGAGCCGCACTGAGCGCCATGCCTTGTTTCGCCGTCTGTAGCGCCACATAACTTTCAAACTGAGCCGCTGCCACCGCTCCACCTTGAGCGATCGCTTGCTTCGCCACTTGATAAGTCGCGAAATGGTAGGCAAATTGTTTTGCAATCAATTGCAACAACATCGGACGCACAATCGAGCTAACTGCCAAAGCACTTCCAGCCTTCACCAGCAATCCCATCGGATCTCGCTGAACCGCTAAGGGTAACTGCTCGTGAATTTCAGAACGAGCGAGCGATTGTTGCACCCGTAGCGTTAGGGTACGTTTTTCTCTAGCCGACAATTGCTTCCAAGCACGGCTCAGCAAATTGAGAAATACTTCTGCTTCTAAGTCAGTGGTAGAGAGTTCTTGAGAGTAAGGAATTCTGAGATAGCGACAGATCTGAATCAGGCATTGGCGGTAGGTAACGCGATCGGCCTGCCCTTGCAACACGGTCATCCCATCTGCGGCTAAAAACCGGAAGCGTTGCTCCAAAGCATCTAGCCAAGCTTTGCGCCCCTGACTTTGCACATCCATCGGGTCAGGGGTATACAGGTAATCGATGGGGTTAAACTTACGGCGAAACAAAATCTCAGTGAGCTCAGATAATTCTTCATCGGTCGCTAACTCTAAGGCTGCTCTTAGCTCGTCCGCCATAGATCCCTCCACAACTGCACTGTTAACCCCGCTGTCCCATATTCTACTGTTAGCCATTGGCTGTTAGCTGGTTCATTCATAACCCATTCTTCTAGGAGACTCGACATTTGTGTTTGATGTTGCTGTGATTGGAGCTGGAATCTCAGGGATTAGTTGCGCTCAGCAGTTGCAGCAACTCGGTTACCGTGTGGTCGTAGTAGAAAAGTCGCGAGGGCTGGGTGGCCGCATGGCAACTCGGCGGGTGGCAGAAACCTGGGCTGATCATGGCGCACGGTATCTCAGCGCTCAAAACGAGCCTCTTGCCGACTTGATTCAAGTTTTATGTAAACACCAAATTCTGCAAGTTTGGCCAGAGCAGGTTTACGAACTCGATCGCGATCGCCAACTCCAATCACTCCAATCTGAAGACAATCATCCTCGCTATGTCGCTCCAGCAGGCATGAATGCGATCGCCAAATTCTTAGCAACTGAGTTAGATATCCAGCGCAGTCAGCGGGTAGAAGCAGTCACCCTAACTTCAGAAAATGTTTGGCAACTGACTCTTGCAAACACCAGTGATCCTGCAGCTTCCCCTACCACGCTGTCTGCTCAGGCAGTAGTTGTAGCGATCCCCGCCCCGCAAGCTTCAACGTTGCTAACACCTTTAGCAGAGAAAATACCTGCCGCTGAGTTTCTTGAAATTCTACGGGCTGTCAAATATCAGCCTTGCATCACGGCGATCGCAGGCTATTCTCGCGATCGAGCAACAGATTTAGCCAATCGAGATCCAGTTTGGCAAGCTGTGACCTGTCCTAGTGACTCAATGATTGATTGGATCAGTTTGGAAAACAGTAAACGATCCAGTCAGAGTTCAACCCAACAGCCTACTTTTGTGATTCAAAGCAGTGCTGCTTTTGCTGAAAAAAATTTGGAAGCTGCGGATTTACCAGCAGTCGGGTGTCAACTCTTGGATTATGCAGCCCAAGCTTTTTTGCCTTGGCTCGACACCCCTGACTG
>DATNPE010000115.1:0-9370 GCA_036703355.1 Allocoleopsis sp.
GGTAACCACAGGAGAAGCCCCGCCTCGCGTTGAAATCACGCTGCCAGAACAAGTGCGCCCGAACCAGGAATATAGCTTCGATGCGATTGTGCGCGAACCGTTGGGAGATAGCCTACTGCTGGGAGCGGCGGTAGAAGAACCGATCAAGCCGAACAATTATCTCAACCCTGCTAGCTTCAACTTGGAGTTGCTTTCGGCAGGGGGCATTTACAAGGTGGGTCGTGCTCCTGCTAGACCGGAAGACCGTTGGATTTCAGCAGTTTTAGTGCGAGAAGATGGCATGACGATTGTGACTCAACGGCTGCGTGTGGTGGGTCAGCCTGTGGCCGCTCAGCCTCCTAAACCTTCACGCTAAGCTGAATTGGGTGTGAATCAGTTGAGATTGGAGTGAGTCTGTGGCGACGATTAAAGACCAAGTGGTTTTGGTTACGGGAGCCAGTAGTGGCATTGGAGCTGCTTGTGCCAGGGTCTTTGCTGAGGCCCGCACGAAGCTGGTGTTAGCGGCTCGGCGGCGCGATCGCCTGGAACAGTTGGCGGATGAGCTAAATCAAGAGTTTGCTAGCGAAATTCATCTGGTGCAGTTGGATGTGCGCGATCGCGCTCAAGTGGAATCAGTGTTGCAGTCACTTCCGGAACCGTGGGGCAATGTGGATATTTTGGTCAACAATGCGGGCCTCAGCCGTGGCTTGGCCAAGCTCTATGAGGGCGATGTGCAAGACTGGGAGGAGATGATTGACACCAACATCAAGGGGTTGCTCTATGTGACTCGGGCTGTAGTGCCTGGGATGGTGGCAAGGGGTCGAGGGCATGTGATCAATATTGGTTCGATCGCGGGACACCAAACTTATCCCAATGGCAATGTGTACTGTGGCACGAAAGCGGCGGTGAGAGCGATTTCGGAGGGGTTGAAGCAAGATTTGTTGGGTATGCCTGTGCGGGTGAGTTCTGTTGATCCGGGTTTGGTGGAGACAGAATTTAGTCAGGTGCGGTTTCACGGGGATACGGAACGGGCAGGCAAGGTGTATCAAGGGTTAACGCCTTTGACGGCTGAGGATGTGGCGGATGTGGTGTTGTTTTGTGCGACTCGTCCGGCGCATGTGAATTTGAGTGAGGTGGTGTTGTTGCCGACGGATCAGTCGGGGCCACTGTTGGTGCATCGACGCAGTTAATCCGAGCCTTGAGGGCACCTGCCCTCAAACTCCCGCTGAGGGACGGTTGCGTCCCCCAGACCCCCTCCAAACGAACGTAACTGTTAGCGTTTCGATACTAGAGATCGTTCTTCACTCCTCACTCCTCTCCCCTTACTCCTCACTTTCTGACTCCTGGCTTCTGACTCTTGACTCCTACTTTTCATCCTTCCTCCTTTCTTACTCTTCACTCCTCTCCCCTCACCCTCTTGCCGTGACTGACAATCTGCTGCAACTGGCTAAACAAGGAAATCCTGAGGCGATCGCGACGTTGATGAATCGGGGGTTGGCGGCTCAGGGGATTAGGGCGATGGTGGGGGTTGTGGACGATCGCTTGCGGGTGGTTTTGGTGTCGGAGCGGTTGCCGAATCAAGCGGCGGCGGTGGCTTATGTGCGCCGAGGGCTGTTGGCGTTGGGGGTGTCGGGGATTTCGTGGGTGGAGGTTTGTGGTCAGCAGGCTAATCAGGGAGTGCCTGTTTGGAGGGAGGAGTTTGCGATCGCAGAGCAGGCTTCTGGGTCTACGGCTCCATCTACGTCGTCTGTTGCCAATGTGAATTCTGGAGTTCAGGCTCGTTCTACTCAAAAGCAAAAGGTTAGAGCGACGAGTGCGACTGGGGCGATCGCGGGTAAGGATGCTTGGTTGGCGGCGAATTTATCTTTGCTGTTTCCGGGGTTGGGCCAGATTTATGTGGGTCAGCTCATTCGCGGGGTGCTGTTTGTGGGGATGGCGATCGCGCTGATTTGGCTGACTTTTTGGTCGATTCTGAGTCCAGTGGGTAATACGGTGATTGGACTGGGCTGTATCCTGCCTGTGGTGTTTCTCTACATTGTGGATTTGTTTGAGGCATACCGAGGGGTGACGGGGGGCAGCATTCTGGAGATTTCTAGGCAGGATGCGAACCAAAAAGAGAGTTGGTTGGCTGTTTTTTTGTCGCAGCTTTTGCCTGGGCTGGGTCAGGTTTACCTCCAGCAAAACCTTTTAGGTGCTGGCTTAATGTTGGCGATGGCGATCGCGGCTAGTGGTTTGGTGGGCCTGAAAATTCATGTTTGGCTACCTGCCCTGATTACTGGGTTTGCTTGTTACCACGCCTTTAGTCGTGCGCCTGGAAAACCAGCAATTCGAGCGGGACACATTGTTGTTTTAGTGGTTGCGAGTATTGTGGCCATTCGCCTGCTGATGGGAGGGGTACCTGCTTTTCTTGGACAACGAATTGAGCGGTTTGTGATTCCTAGTAGCTCAATGGAGCCGACGCTACAAGTTAAAGATCGAATTTTTGTAGCGAAATCTTTGAGATATGTACCCAGAGATGGCGATTTAATTGTTTTCAATCCACCTCAAAGAAATTCATCAGATGGGCCAATTAGAGATCGGTTTTTTGTTAAACGAGTGATTGGCACACCCGGAGAAACAATTCAAGTGAAGGATGGGTTGGTCTATCGCAATGAACAGCCTTTGCAGGAGGACTATATTGCTGAGCCTCCTGCCTATGAATGGGGACCAGAAGTGGTACCAACCGATACCTACTTGGTCTTAGGAGATAATCGTAACGATAGTTTTGATTCTCATGTTTGGGGGTTTTTACCTGACAAAAACATTGTGGGTAGAGCCTACAAAATCTATTGGCCCCCTGCCAGAATTCGCCCTTTAAACAGAAAATTAATGTAGCGTGTGTTAGGCGCAGCCGTAACGCACGAAGCAAACCAAAGGATTATAAGATTTCTCGAACTGTTATAGAGTAAAGTTTTTGTCTGCCCTGATTTCCAAGGTTTTTATACCAAGCGAGTTAGATTGAAGAAACAAGAGTAGGAAAACCGGGATAAAGGTGACTGTGATCACCTGAATGATTTTCCATGCCAGGTTTAGTCAGACAACCTTTTGGTTCCGCGTAACTATCAATGCGCTTGATTGGCTTTTCGTACCAGTTGATGTTAAAGGCGCAGAGGTTGGGAAAGAAGCACATTGAGGAGTAGGGTAGGTAATCGTGAATCCACCAAGCAAGTGGCTGCCAATCTTGGGTTTCCTCGTAGCGATCGCAATACCAAGTCACGACAATACAAGCCGTTGCCCCCATTTTGCCGTATTTGTCTCGCTGATCCCAAATGTGTCCAGCTTGGTTGTCTTCATTTTTGGCACAGCCTAGCTTGTTCTCATTACAGACCTGGTTCACTTCTGGAGCGCGGTAGCCAGAGCGGATCGTAATCCGTCCAAACGTACTTTGTAGGGGTTCGAGAAGTTCTTCACAGAGGTGCTTTCCTGCCGCGATCGCCAAGTCTGGATCGTCTGGAATATTGGGAATGCCGTAGAAGTTGGCAACTTCGCTATAGAGGAAATCTCGCATGAAGAAGTTTTGTGAGAGGCGAACACGACCAAGATTTTCCAAGCTCTTGACTGATCCTGGCTTTTTCATAGGTTACGTCAGTTGAGAAGGTTGGTTCTAAAGTACCCGCGATCGCCTGATTGGGAGCTACGAGGAAGCTAACCCACTGCCAGCATCTCTAACAATTGTTCTTCGGTGAGTTGAGGAATGCCTAAAGCTTGAGCTTTTTCTAGCTTGGAGCCTGCGTTTTCTCCTGCTACCAAATAGTTGGTTTTGGCACTCACGGAATCGGTGACTTTGCCTCCCGCTTGCTGAATCATGGCTTTGGCTTCATCGCGCTTGAGTGTGGGTAGGGTGCCTGTAATGACGAATATTTTGCCTGTTAAGGCTTGATTCTCGCTGGTGGGTTGAGCGGTGGCTTCAGCGGTAAATTGGAGCCCGACGGCTCGTAAACGCTCAATTAAAGTTTGGTTGGCGGGGATGCGGAACCACTGATGTACGGCTTGGGCGATTTCGGAACCGATGCCATAAACGCTGGCGATCGCATTGACATCAGCACTTGCCAACTGTTCTACGCTGGGAAACTGAGCGGTGAGGGTCTGAGCATTGACGCTGCCGACGTGACGGATACCCAAGCCGTAGAGGACACGGGACCAAGGTTGATCTTTGGAATGGGCGATCGCGTTGATGAGTTTCTGAGCCGATTTTTGGCCCATGCGCTCTAGGGTCATCAGCCGCTCGGTGGTCAGGTCGTAAAGGTCAGCGACGGAATGCACCAAGCCGTGCTCGACAAATTGCTGCACGAGTTTTTCGCCCAAGCCGTTGATGTCCAAGGCGTCGCGGCTGGCCCAGTGAATCAAGGCTCCGCGCAAAATCGCGGGACAGGAGGCATTGATGCAGCGGGTGACAGCTTCATTTTCCGGTTTGACGACGGGCTGGCTGCACTCTGGGCAGTGAGTGGGCATGGTGAAGGAGCGGGCATCAGCAGGGCGCAATTCCTTCAGCACTCGCACCACTTCGGGGATGATCTCGCCAGCTTTGCGGACAATCACGGTGTCGCCAATGTGGATGTCGAGTTCGGCAATGCGATCGCGATTGTGCAGCGTAGCGCGGGAAACGGTAGTACCTGCAAGCTGCACAGGTTTGAGTTCAGCAACGGGAGTAATGGCTCCAGTGCGACCGACGTTGACGCTGATGTTTTCCAGTAAAGTGGGGGCTTCTTCGGCAGGATACTTGAGCGCGATCGCCCAACGGGGAAACTTTTGGGTGAAACCGAGCTGGGTTTGCAAGTCAAAGAAGTTGATTTTAATGACCACGCCGTCGGTCATGTAAGGCAACTCCACCCGCTCGGTAGACCAGCGATCGCAGTAGGCTTTGACTGCTTCTAGGTTGGGGCAGCGTTCCCGGTTGGGGTTGACGCGGAAACCCACTTGTTGCAGCCATTCCAAGGCTTCCCATTGGCTTTGAATTTGGAAGGGATGGGCGACTTCTCCTTGAGCCGAGGCATCGGGGATGTGCAGCGTGTAGGCAAAGAAGTCGAGGCGGCGTTTGGCGACGATGCGCGAGTCGAGTTGGCGCAGGGTTCCGGCGGCGGCATTGCGGGGGTTGGCGAATGAGGCTTCGCCTGCCTGGGCGCGTTCTTGGTTGATTTGCTCAAACACGTCCAGCGGCAAGAAGGCTTCGCCTCGCACTTCGACTAAAGGCGGTGGATTGTCCAGGTTGAGCCGTAGGGGAATGGAGCGAATGGTTTTGATGTTTTGGGTAATCTCTTCGCCAGAGATGCCATCGCCACGGGTGGCACCCCGCACCAGCAAACCGTTTTCGTAGGTGAGGGCGATCGCGTTACCATCAATTTTCAGTTCACACACATATTCTGCGGCACCCACATCTGGGGCAACTCTGCGCCAACGCTCCTGCCAAGCATTCAAATCCGCATTGCCAAAAGCATTTTCTAAGCTGTAGAGCGGCACGTTATGGCGGACGGAGGTGAACTGGGAAGCGGGCCGCTCGCCGACGCGCTGGGTGGGACTGTCGGGGGTGATCAGTTCTGGATACTGAATTTCTAAGTCTTTGAGTTCTCGGTAGAGCTGGTCGTAAACCGCGTCTTCCATCGTCGGATTATCCAGCACGTAGTACTCATAGCTAGCCTTTTGCACCAGTTTCCGCAGTTCTACTACTCGCGCTGCGATCGCGGGGGTTGGCTGTGCAGTTGGCTGTTCCACAGAGACGCTCCGTTGCCCATCAATCAAGAAGTCCAGACGCTAGTCTAACGCTCCCGCTTGCTTCTGTGACCGGGAAATTTACCTGTGAATCTAGGGCTGTACAAAAAGACCCATCGCGATCGCGGTTTAATCCAGTCCTAAACGGTCATTAACTCAAACCCAGATTCAAGCTTAATCTCAGCCCCGTATTTTCCCTTAAGGAGGCGTTGTTCACCTGCGGGTGAGGAGTTGGTTCATGCTGCGTTTGTTCAAGCTAGGATTGCTAGCAAGTACCGTGCTGGCAGTATGGCCGATGGTTGAAGTGAAAGCTGCGACCTTAACCGGGCAATCCCCAATTGTCATTGGACACCGAGGAGCGAGTGGTCTGCGCCCAGAGCATACCTTGGCGGCTTATGAATTGGCGATCGCCCAAGGAGCTGATTACATTGAGCCTGACTTGGTGACGACCAAAGATGGGGTATTGGTGGCGCGTCATGAAAACGAAATTTCTGGCACGACCGATGTGGCTGAGCGGCCCGAATTTAGCGATCGCAAAACTACCAAAGTGATTGATGGCGTGACCTATACCGGATGGTTCACCGAAGACTTTACCTTGGCAGAACTGAAGACGCTGCGAGCTAAGGAGCGAATTCCTGACCTGCGTCCAGGTAATACGGCTTTTAATGGTCAGTTTGAAATTCCGACGCTGCAAGAAGTGATCGACTTGGCCCAGCGCAAGAGTGCCGAGCTCGGTCGCACGATTGGCATCTATCCTGAAACCAAGCATCCTAGCTACTTCGACTCAATTGGTCTGTCGCTCGAAGAACCTCTGGTCGAAACCCTGAACAAGAACGGCTATATTGGCCTCAATGCTCCGGTGTTTATCCAGTCGTTTGAAGTGGGCAACCTGCAAAAACTCAACCAACTTACTGATGTACCTTTGGTGCAGTTATTTGGTGGAGCTACTGAGCGGCCTTTTGACTTTGTGTTGAGCGGAGACACCCGCACTTACGGCGATTTGACCCAACCTAACGCTTTAGTGGCGATCGCCTCCTACGCCATTGGAATTGGTCCTTCTAAGCGATTGATCGTTCCTGCAGCAACGGTTGACCAAAACCAGGATGGACAACCAGATGACCTGAATGGGGATGGGGTGATCAGTGATGCCGATCGGTTTTTACAGTCGCCCACCACGTTAGTAAATGATGCTCACGCGGCGGGCCTATTGGTGCATCCCTACACGTTCCGCAACGAAAGCTTCTTCTTGGCCCAAGACTACAACGGCAATCCTGAGCGAGAGTACGAACAGTTTTTCGCCTTGGGAGTCGATGGTATATTCAGCGATTTCCCTGGAACTGCCGTGCAAGTGCGGAATCACGTCGCGGGCGATCCCAACGGCAGCAGAGAAATTCCTGAACCTGGTTTGACGCTAGCCCTCGGAGCTATCCCTGTCGCAGCCTTCCTCCGCCGTCGCCGTACTCAATCGGAACTGTCTTAATTGCTAAGAGCGCGATCGCCTGAGCACTAATTTATGGGAGGCATCATAGCAGCATTAATTGCGTGAATGATTCCCTCAAACTCTTGCCGAATTCCAAGCAGTTGCTTAACCCATTCGTTAGAACCAGCGATCGCGCTCTCTTCAGTGTGACGAGCCTCAGCAATCTTCCTGTCAATCTCTCCATAAACTTGAGCTTCAAATTCACGGAGTTGGCTTTCAATTTGGCTTTCTAAGTTCTTTGCGATCGCTTGAAACTGGCTCGTAATATCACTACGAACCTCAGACATCTTCCTCTCAGCTTCTCGCTCTTGATGTATTTCATAAGCGGTTACGCCAACTGAGATAAGGTTTACGGCTGGCCCAAGAAATTTGGCTGCATTACCAATGTTTTTAGCAATACCAACTGCTTGCCAAGGTTTGAATTTGAAACCTACAAATTTCCCAACTGCCAAAACACCCTGATGCAATCCGCTTCCCGCTACATCCATAGAACGAAGAAATCCTTGGCCTGCGGTAGACACTACCCCTCTAGTTGCCGCTTCTGTGAGTCGAACTCCAACTTCTCCACCGATTTCTCCTAGCCAGCCAATCTGACCCTTTAAGCGATTCATATCCACGCTGTTGCTAAAGCCTTGGGTAGATATCTTTTGATCTGCTTCTAAGCGCGCAACAAAGGCTTGCGTTAAATCGCTTTGAAGAACTTTTTCAACCTCTAGTTGTATCGATTCAACCGCTGAATTGATGACCGTTTGTAAAGTATCTTCGGCCTTTTCATAATGTTGACGAATGTTGATTTCCGCTTGTTGATTCAAAACGCTGAAATCAGCTTTCATCCCTACTTCTGCCGCGAGAACGGAGCCTTCCTGAGCAACTGCGGCTGACATTTTGAGTATAATTCCCTGAACTTTTGTTCTTAGGCGATCGCGCTCTTTGCGAACTGTACGAGAGAGGCGTGTGAGCACTTCAAGAAAGGCTGAGTCTTGCTTAGAGTTACGAGTAAAGCTGACTTGAGCTTCATCAATACAGCCTAGGGCAATCCGAACTGGAGTATCTAAACGAGCGAGAGAAGCACGACGTTCTGTAAACTGATTAAGCTCATCAATAAATGTATTGAAACGGCTAATCTCAATCAGAAAATCTTCCTGGTCATCTACACCGTCGCAATAGTCTTTTGCATCAATAAAGCAAACTGGAAATTCATCTAAGCTATAAGGCTTGAGAGCATCAGCAAGACTCTTGCGATAACTAGCAATCTTTTGTTCCTCGGTTCCAGCTTCGTCAGACATTTTATTGACAAGCAGCATGATCTTCCAGCGATAGCCTTTATCAAAAGCCAACTTCTTGAAATTCTCAACCGTGATTGAGTCAAACAACATGTAAGTTAGGCAGAAAACTAACAAATCTGCCTTCTCAATAGCGCTGTAAGTTATGTCATCGTGATCTTTACGCTCTGTAAAAAGTCCTGGCGTATCTATAACTTTGATGCCATTCCAGCTATAGCTAGAGGTTTTGTCAGTTGCAATATCAGCATCAATACGAATATCTCGTCGGCCTGTAAGAGCAGAAATAATCGTGGATTTGCCTGCACTATATTGTCCTACAAAGGCAACACTGAGCACTCCTTGCTGCTGATGGTCTTTCAACCCTTCGCGCAGCTTCTTGCGAATTGCTGTCAGTTCTTCAGTATTCCCTTTAGCCAATAAATTATCAAACTTGACGCAGGCATTTTTAAACTGACTGCCAATGGTTGCAGCCTTAAAACCGTCATTTTTTTGAGTCATGGCTTGATTCCTCTATTGAAATTTGGCGTTAGGAATAGAAATGTTCTCTTGAAGAACTTCTTTCAGCTCGTTCAAAGACTTTTTCGACTGTAGAGGTGACTTGGTAGAGATAATGATGCTTCGTCCAAAGTCTCGTTTGACTCTAAGTAAGCTCTTGCCGATATTCGCCCCGGTTAAAGGCTCACGTTGCTCAAGGCAGTAGTCGATAATGCGCTTGGCATAAGCCCGATTTAGATAATTGGCTGCCTCAGTTAACTTCTTTTGGGATTCTCCGAGGTGAATCGCAATTTTTGATAAGCCTTCAATCAACTCATCAAAATATTGATCAATACTTACAGCAACTGAATTAGAATACTTACGGAAATCGTTTTCGGCTTGCTGAAGC
>DATNPE010000116.1:0-14562 GCA_036703355.1 Allocoleopsis sp.
CCAGACCGGGACTTTATGGCTCAAATCGATGCTAACACCCGCACCACAGTATGGCTGTGTTTAGGAGCATTGGTTGTCGCTTCGGCTCTGGGCATCTTTACCTCCCATTGGATTACTCGCCCAATCTCAAGACTGAACCGAGCCAGTCAAGCAATGGCATCGGGTAACTTAGATCAAACTGTAGAAGAGAGTGGTATTCAGGAAATCAACGCCTTAGCGAACTCTTTCAACTATATGACTGGGCAACTGCGCGAATCCTTTACAGCACTAGCCAGCAGCAATGAAGAACTTGAAGATCGGGTAGAAGCTCGCACGACAGAACTCAAAAATGCTTTAAGTGAGTTGCAGCGGACCCAAGCCCAGATGCTTCAGAGTGAAAAAATGTCTAGCTTAGGTCAGCTGGTGGCTGGTATTGCCCACGAAATTAATAATCCAGTCAACTTTATTTATGGCAACTTGGGTTATGCACAGAGATATATCCAAGATCTACTAAGATTCTTGCAACTTCATCAGCAGCATGATCCCCACCCTCACCCTGAAGTTAAGGCTGCCGCTGCTGAAATTGATTTAGAGTTTTTGCAAGCAGACCTGCCCAAAATATTATCGTCCATGCAGATCGGCACCGATCGCATTCGGCAAATTGTGCTCTCCCTCCGCAACTTCTCGCGTATGGACGAAGCAGAACTAAAGCGAGTGAATATCCACGAAGGAATTGACAGCACTCTCCTGATTTTGCAACATCGCCTCAAAGCTCACTCCGATCGCACAGAGATTAAAGTGATTAAGAACTATGGGAACTTGCATCCAGTCGAATGTTATGCAGGACAACTCAACCAAGTATTTATGAATATCTTGGTAAATGCAATTGATGCGCTGGAAGAGCAGTCTGAGAGACATGGTCCTAGCCAAATCGAAATTTCGACTGCGGTCGTAGATGAAAAATGGATACAGATTGCGATCGCTGATAATGGCCCTGGTATCTCTCCAGAGATTCAAGCCCGCATCTTCAATCCCTTTTTTACGACCAAACCTGTGGGTAAAGGCACTGGGATGGGCATGTCAATCAGCTATCAAATCATCACAGCAAGGCATAACGGCAAAATAGAATGCTTGTCTCATCCTGGTGTCGGCACTAAGTTTGTGATTCATATCCCAAGTCAAGTAACAAGTTAACTGAGCGCTTGGAACTGCTGCCAGCAAAGGTAAAGCGCTCTTGGAACATGGAAACAACCTTTCCACTTGCCGCCTTTCAGGTTTAGCAACACTTCTCCGCGACGATTGAGATAGCCGAACCATTCACCATATTCAGGGTCAGCAAAGTGCGACCAGGTGTAATCGTGCAGCTTTTGGTACCACTGCCAGCACTCCTTCCGCCCAGTTAAGCGGTAGCCCATTGCCAATGCCACTAGGGATTCTAGATGCACCCACCAGAGTTTTTGGTCCCACTCTAGCTGTTGTGGGGGATGGCCCTCAGCGTCCATAAAGTAATACAACCCACCGTATTCTGTATCCCAAGCGAAGTTCAGGATATTCAGTACCACATCCACCGCTTGGTGAATGGTGGCGGTATCTTGGCGACGCTTGGCAATATCCATGATGAACCACATTGCCTCAATCCCATGTCCTGGATTGATTAGCCGCCCATCAAAAGTATCCACATGAGATCCGTCTGGCGCGACGTTTTCGTACATCAAGCCACGATCGCGATCCAAAAAATCATTCATGACTTCTTGGACGGTGGCATCTAACACTTGCTCCAGTTTCTCCTGAGGCAACAGCCATTCCATCTCTAAGGAGAGATTGGCTAAAATCATCGGCACTGCCAACGATTTCATGGGGCGAGTACCGGGATAGGTTTTGTTGTACTTGCCCTTGGGGTTCTCCTTCCGGCGCAAGACGTTGTTGTAAGCCTGTAATGCGATCGCCTTAGCGTTCTCTTCTCCAGAAGCTAAGGCATATTTGCTAAAGGCCATGGCGGCAAAGCAGTCAGAAAAGATGTTGTAGGGCTGCACTAGCGGGTTGCCTGCGCGATCGATCGCGAAGTACCAATTTCCCTCATCATCTCGACCGTGCTGCGCCAGAAAATTGGCTCCGTGGGCCGCAATTTTTAGCCAGTTCTCTCGCGGTTCTAGTTGGTTATACAACATCGAGAAGATCCAAACTTGGCGATTTTGCAGCCAAATAAACTTGTCGGTGTCGTAGACTTTGCCACTGCGATCGAGACAAGTGAAGTAGCCACCTTGCTCCCAGTCGGTTGAGTGCTGTTCCCAGAAAGGAATGACATCGTTGAGGAGCGCGTTTTTATACAGTTTAGCCAGTTGCTTAAAATCGTGCTCCGTTGTCATTTCCTCAGCCTTTCCAATCCAACAGCGTTTATTATCTCTTACACTTCGTTCCTCAAGAAAGGGCGATCGCGACTGCTTAAAGTTGATATGCCAAGGCAACCCAGTCATTAAAGCGCTCTGAGTCAATCACGGTAAAGCCTGTTGCGGTTAAGGCTTCTGTTACTTGCGCTTCGTGATCGGTGGTGAAACCAGCGGTGATCAGCTTGCTGCCTTGCGGATGAGTTTGTCGCAGCGCTTGTTGGTAGTCCTTTGCTAAGGCAACATGCACTCGCGCCAGGATATTTGCCATAATCAGGTCAAATTCAGCGATCGCCTTCACTTTGGGGATATGGTTGCTGATGTCTCCACCCATCCAATGTCCTAGCTCGCTGCCACCCCCTAAGCTACCTTCCATCACTTTGACTTGTGCTTCTACGTTATTGCGTTCTACTGCATCTTGAGTAGAGGTTACGGCCACGCGATCGTTGTCTAGGGCTAGAACTTGGGCACCCAACTTCGCGATCGCGACACTCAAAATTCCTGAGCCTGACCCTAAATCAAGCACTTGCATCTCTGGAGCTATATGCCGTTCTAGTAACTGGAGACTGAGCCGAGTGGCGGGGTGCAGACCACTCCCAAACGCCAGACTAGTCTTAATTCGGATCGTTACTTCATCGGCTGTTTCGGGTTGGTAGGGCAGGGTTTCAGGCAAGACCACAAAACGCTGTCCAATTCGGTGCACTAGGGAACTGAGGGCTGATGGAGGGACAGGTTTTTCCTCTACGATCGCGGTCTGTAGTTCGGTGGTGAGTCCGGTGCGATGGAGGGGAGAGAGCACAGACTCAATAGTGGCAATGCGATTTCGCACCCGGATATCGTAGGGGAGATATAAGCAAATCGTGAAAGCCCAATCAGGCAGAGGCGTTTCTGGCTCCCTGGGGCAGCGAGAATCAAATTCACTGTAAGCCATGACCTGAACTTCACCTTGATAGTCGGTGCCTGCTAGCAATGTCTGTACCCAGTCCACTGCTTCTGGTGTCGTATCCAGGCTTAATTCAATCCAGGACATACCCGCTTCCCCAAAGAGGCCATTTTAACGTAGCTTAGGGTAGCTCGATCAACTCTAGTTGTTCTTGGGTAAATACCAAGGGTTGTTGGAGTTTCCAGGTTTTGTCCTGGGCAAGTTGCAGCACTTGCTGGTGATGATTGGCTAAGGTGGGGCGATGTCCTACGCTCAAAAAAGTGGTGCCGATCGCTTGCAGTTGTTGATAGAGCCGTTCCTCATTCTCCAGATCTAAGGCGCTAGTCGCTTCATCGAGGATGGCGTATTGGGGTTGGTTGACCAGTAAACGAGCAAAGGTGAGCCGCTGCTGCTCGCCTAAAGACAGCACATCTGCCCAGTCTTGCTGCGCTTCAAACCCACCAAAGCGTTCATCCAAATCAGCTAAGTTGACGAGCTGTAAGATTTGCTTGAGGCGTTGGTCGTCTACCTCAATATGGGTATTGGGATAAAGCAATTGATCGCGGAGCGTGCCCATCACCATATAGGGGCGTTGAGGGAGAAATAGAATCTGCTCTGGCTCTGGGCGCAGGACCGTGCCTTGTCCAGAATTCCATAACCCTGCGATCGCCCGCAGCAAAGAACTCTTACCGCAACCACTCGGTCCCATCACCAGTAGCCCTTGTCTAGGCGGGACAGCCACCGAGAGATTTTCGATCAGCGTGCGTTTGTGGTTGGGGGTTTCCAAGGTGAGGTGCTCAACGGCAAGGCGATCGGCAGTCACCGTTTCAATGGTGGACTGGGCCACTGTATCAGCGCCCGCAGTTTGTTTGGTTTCTGTCTGTTCGAGAAACTCGGCAAATGTATATAAACGATTGATGCCAGCGCCAAAAGTAGTGAGGGCTTGGAAGCGAGCTACCACCACATTGAGTGAGAAAAAGACCCGCACAAAGGCTCCCTGAGCTTCACTGACTTTACCCACTTCCATCTCTCCGGCGAAGATCGCGGGTGCAACGACTAGAGCAGGTAGAATAAACGGGATAAATTCATAGGCATTGGTCAAGACATTCAGGTTTAGCTCCCAAATCAGCAGCCGCTTAACGTTATCGAATACTTCTAGAAAGCGATGCTGCACGGCTTGGGACTCGCGTTCCTCCCCTCGGTAAAAGGCGATCGCTTCGGCATGTTCTCGAATTCGTACCAAGCTAAAGCGAAAGTCAGCTTCTTTTTTCAGTTGTTCAAAGTTCAATCGGACCAAGGGTTTGCCAAATACGACCGTGGTTACGACAGTGCCCGCTAAAGCGTAAAGTACCAAGAAAAAAACCAGGGGTCGAGAAATTCCCCACAGCACGCCACTGAAGGCGATCACCGCTAGCACAGACTCCACCATGACCGACAAGAAGGTGAGAGATTCTTGGGTGAAGCTGCGAACATCCTCGGCGATTCGTTGGTCTGGGTTGTCGATCTCGGAGTTGGCGGTGTTGAGATGGTAGTAGGCGCGATCGCGAAAGTAGTGGTCGAGAAAGCGATGGGTCAGCCAACGCCGCCATTGCAAACTCAGGCGATCGCGCAAGTAGCGATATCCTGCCAGGAGCGGCGCGTAAAGAACGAGAACGACTAAAAAGATGGTGACTGTTTGCCAGAAGCGGGGTTCGTCCTGAGCCGAAAGTGCCGAAATCAGAACGCCGCGCTTGTTGTTGAGCACCACGCTCAGCCCTGTATAGGCCAGCAAAAATAGCACCACGCCCAGCAGTAGACCCCGCGCTTGCCATTTCTCATCTCCGAACCAGTAGGATTTGGCGATCGCCCAAAACTGCTGAAACACGTTGAAGTTCAATCGATCCATCTGCTTTTTTCCTTGGAATTGCTTTGCCAGCGGTGCCAACCACGAACTCAAAGACTAAACCGATGCAAGCAGGTTGAAATCTGCCCAATAGTCGATCCTATAGCAATCCCAAACTTTCTCGGAGCCTTGGTCAGCCCCGAAGTCTTGCCGACATGCTCATTCCCAGGCGTGTATTTCAGATAAGTATCAAAAGCAGTTATCGCTTCCTCGTAGCGCCTTAGCTGGAATCAGGTGTCTCCCCGTTCATGCGCGAGATCCCGATTGCGGGGTCGCAGCTCATAGGCTCGGTCGTAGCTGACGATCGCTGCCTTAGTTCATGGTTTCAAGGCCGCGATCGCAGCGGACAACGGGTTAAATCACCAACTCTTTATCGAAATGTGAACCTGTATTAAATTTAACTGTTGAGGGGTTTGGGGAGCTATAAGTCCCGCGCTGTACCTAAAAGGTCAACGCCCTTGATACATGGACTCTCCGCGTCAGACGGAGCGATGAGCGGAGTCTGACATACAATCTTTGCTTCTAACAGTAGACAGAGACCTGTTAGAATCTGAATATGTTGACCATGACCTACAGCTACCGAATCTATCCAGGACTCGACCAAGAAGCACAAATGCTTGACTGGCTGGAGCAATGCCGTCGCGTCTACAACTATGCTTTGGCAGAGCGCAAAGACTGGACGGGTTCGCGTAAATGTCCGGTCAATGCTTGCAGCATCAGGCAGGAATATATCATCCCTGCTGAAACGCCCTATCCCGACTATTACAAACAGCAAAACGCACTGACCAAAGCGAAGGAAGTGATTCCAGAACTGAAGGCAGTTCACTCTCAAGTCTTGCAAGATGCTTTGAAACGACTCGATAAGTCGTTCAAGTTCATGCAAGAAAGAGGGTTTGGATTTCCTCGATTCAAGAAGTTTGGTCAGTATCGCTCGTTTGGATTTCCGCAGTTCAAGTCGAATCCAGTCAATGGTTTCGAGATCAAGCTGCCAAAGATTGGAGCCATGCCCATCAACTTGCATCGACCCATTCCAGAAGGATTTGCGATTAAGCAAGTACGTGTGGTGTTCAAGTCGTCGGGATGGTACGCCCAACTGATTCTGCAAGCCGATGTTTCCGTGCCTGAACCGATGCCACATGGTGAACCCATTGGCATTGATTTGGGACTGGAGAAGTTCTTGGCACTCTCGACGGGAGAACTGGTAGAACGCCCTCGCTTTTTCGTGGATTTGCAAAGCAAGCTTCGATGGCTGCAACGCAAATTGAAAAATAAGACAAAGGGTTCTGCTAATTACCGCAAGATTCAAGCCAAGATTCGCAAATTGCATGAGCATATCTACAATGTTCGTCGTGAGTTCCATTTCCTGACAGCACACAAACTTTGCAACATTGCTGGAATGATTTTTGCTGAGGACTTGAACCTCAAGATGACTAGTGGTGGGATGTTGGCAAAGCATTGTTTGGATGCTGCTTGGGGGAGCTTCCTGGAAATCCTCAAGTGGGTTGCCTGGAAGCGGGGAGTCTACTTCGCCAAGGTTGACCCCAACGACACCAGCCAAACCTGCCCCCAGTGCGGAGCGCATACCGGGAAGAAGGAACTCAGTGAGCGGGTACATCATTGCAGTGAGTGTGGATATGTCACAGATAGAGATATCGCTGCTGCTCAAGTCGTCATGCAGCGAGGTCTTGTACTTGTAGCCGATGGACAGTCGGTGATACTGCCTGTGGAGGAAGGTTGCTTGGGAACCCCGTTCGCGAAGCGTTCGCGCTAGCGATTAGAAGCAGGAAACCCCAACCGCGAGGAAGGGGAGCCAGCGCTCTATTGCAAAGCATGAGCGTCTGGAGGATGTCACGTCTATCTCTTGATGGATGAACACTTTCTGTCTCATCCTTGACAGTCAGAGATGAAGGACTTTATCAATAGTGACGATGTCCCTCTGGCGGCAATGGTTGTAAATAGAACGCTAACTATTGACAAACCGTTGCGCGGACTTGGCTTGAGTATGTTTCAAGGGTAGAGTGACAACGATGAGTGCAGAAAGAGAGGCAGTCATTCGAGAAGCCATTCTGGCAGGCGGCGGCGAGATGGGAGCGCTGATGCGATCGCGGGACTGGTCCCAAACCCCCCTGGGGCCAGTGGAGCAGTGGTCGCAAAGCTTAAAGACGGCAGTCCGCATCATGCTGACCTCTCGGCAACCGATGTTTGTTTGGTGGGGCAAAGAGCTGATTAATCTCTACAACGATGCCTACAGAGCGATCGTGGGCGGTAAACATCCAGAAGTACTAGGACAACCCGCTTCCCAAGTGTGGCGAGAGATCTGGGACCAAGTGGGACCACGGGCTGAATCTGTGATGCGACGCAACGAAGGCACCTATGACGAAGCACTGCTCCTGATTATGGAGCGTCATGGTTATCCAGAGGAAACCTACTACACCTTCTCCTATAGTCCCATTCCGGATGATGAAGGCGGTACAGGTGGAATTATTTGTGCCAACAGCGATGACACCCAGCGGATGATTGGTGAACGTCAGTTGGCGTTGTTGCGAGAGTTGGCGGCCAAGACAGTGGATGCTCGCACCTTTGATGAAGCTTGTCAACTCAGCGTCAGCTGCTTAGCAACAAACCGCTACGATCTCCCGTTTGCCCTGATTTATCTGATTGACCCAGCTCAGCGGCATCTCTTTCTTGCAGGCACCAGCGGTATTGCACCTGGACATGCGATCGCCCCTGCCACCGTCGCCTTTGATGATGCAACTTGGTGCTTCTCTCAAGTATTAGAAACGCGCCAAATTTGTCTAATCTCCGATCTCGCCAAGCATTTTAGAGATTTGCCTACGGGTGCTTGGCACCAGCCTCCTCATCAGGCCGTCGCAGTGCCGATTTCTCCTTCTGGGCAAACTGGGAAAGCAGGCATCTTAGTGGTCGGTTTGAATCCTTTCCGCTTGCTTGACGACAACTACAAAGGATTTTTGGATTTGGTGGCAGCCCAGATTGCTGCCAGTCTTGCCAATGCCCAAGCTTATGAAGAGGAGCGCAAACGCGCCGAAGCGTTGGCAGAGCTTGACCAAGCCAAAACTCTCTTTTTTAGCAATGTTAGCCATGAATTTCGGACGCCTCTGACGCTAATGCTGGGGCCAACTGAGGACGCATTGAGCGACCAAAATGAGCCGTTACCACCCAGCCAAAAGGAACGGATTGAAGCAGTGCAGCGGAATGGCTTGCGGTTGTTGAAACTGGTCAATACATTACTCGACTTTTCTCGCATTGAAGCAGGACGCATTCAGGCAGCCTATGAACCTACCGATTTAGCTGCCTTTACCGCAGAACTTGCCAGTGTTTTTCGCTCCACCATTGAGCGGGCGAATCTACGTTTGGTCGTAGATTGTCCTTCTCTCCCTGAACCTATCTATGTGGATCGGGATATGTGGGAAAAGATAGTGCTGAACTTACTCTCTAATGCCTTTAAGTTCACCTTTGTTGGTGAGATTTCGGTGCGCTTGCAATGGATGCAGCAGCATATTGAATTCACCGTTCAAGATACTGGTATTGGTATCCCTGCTACTGAAATTCCCCATTTATTTGAGCGTTTTCATCGCGTTAAAGGTGCTCAGGGGCGCAGTTTTGAAGGATCGGGAATTGGTCTCTCCCTAGTGCAGGAATTGGTAAAACTACATGGAGGAACAATTCAGGTTGTGAGTAAGGAAGGGCAAGGCACCTGCTTTACCATCTTGATGCCGACGGGAACTGCTCATCTGCCCTCCGACCACATTCGGGATACTCGCAGAACTTTGACGGCTGTAGGAGCGGCTGCATTTGTCGAAGAAGCTTTACGCTGGCTACCTCCAGAGCCGCAAGAGGAGCGCAACCCAGAAACCAAGATGTCGTCAATCTCGCTACCAGTGTCATCCCTACCTGGAGAAACGCTAAAGCCTTATATCCCTCAACCTACGGCCCGGATTCTCCTGGCAGATGACAACGCTGATATGCGGGATTATGTGAAGCGGCTTCTGAGCCAGCGCTATCAGGTAGAAACTGTGACCAATGGTTTGGTGGCACTGGAGGCGATTCAGCAACATCCTCCTGACTTGGTGTTGAGCGATGTGATGATGCCAGGACTGGATGGCTTTGAATTGTTGCGATCGCTGCGAAACCCATTGCCAGGGAGCTTACTCGATAAAAATTCTAGAGTTCAGGATATCCCGGTGATTTTGTTGTCGGCACGAGCGGGGGAAGAATCGCGAATCGAGGGGTTGCAAGCAGGGGCAGATGACTATTTGATCAAGCCATTTTCGGCGCGAGAACTGCTGGCACGAGTCGAGGCTACCTTGAAGCTAGCGCGATTGCGGCAAGAGGCAACGCATCGAGAACAAGGATTACGAGCTGAGGCAGAGGCGGTCAGGATTCAGCTGGAGAGCGTCTTGGCGGGAATTAAGGATCAGTTTATTGTCTTGGATCGAGAGTGGCGCTACACCTTTGTCAATGAACAGGTGCTAGAGGTGACAGGGAAGTGCAAAGAGGAGTTGCTGGGTCAGTCTGTGTGGGAGCTCTTTCCGAGTGTGCTTGGTACAGCGTTTGAAACCGAGGTGCGTCAGGCTGTGGCTGAGCAAAGGGTGGTACGGTTTGAACTCTTTTATCCCCACTATCAGCGTTGGTTTGAGAACCGAGTTTATCCGTTTGCGGAAGGGGTGACGATTTTTGTCACGGATATTAGCGATCGCAAACAAGCCGAAGCAGAACGCGATCGCCTCTTGCAATTAGAGCAATCTGCCCGCAGTGCAGCAGAACAGGCGAATCGGATTAAAGATGAGTTCTTAGCGGTGCTTTCTCACGAATTGCGATCGCCGTTGAATCCGATTTTGGGCTGGTCTAAGTTACTACAACAGCGCAAGCTAGATGAGATAGCGACCCAACGGGCTCTAGAGACGATTGAGCGTAATGCTAAGTTACAGACTCAGTTAATTGAAGATCTATTGGATGTCTCGCGGATCTTGCGCGGCAAGATGGCTCTAACCGTGAGCCCAGTAAACTTGGTGACGGTCGTTCAAGCTGCGATCGAGACAGTACGCCTAGCCGCCGAAGCAAAACAAATTGAGATTCAGACTCTGATTGCTGCCAACCTAGAACAGATTTCTGGAGATCCCGCCAGAATCCAACAAATTGTCTGGAACTTACTCTCTAACGCCATCAAGTTCACTCCTCATGGAGGGTGGGTAGAAGTTCGCTTAGAAGCCATCGACCATCAAGCCCAGATTCAAGTGCGAGATACTGGCAAGGGCATTAGTCCTACCTTTCTGCCTCATGTGTTCGAGTATTTTCGGCAGGAAGATGGCACGACCACTCGTAAGTTTGGCGGTTTGGGTTTGGGATTGGCGATCGTTCGTCACCTGACGGAACTGCACGGCGGTACCGTCTCTGCTGAGAGTCCTGGTGAGGGCTTAGGTGCTACCTTCACCGTCAGAATTCCCTTCCAGAGAATCGCCACCGTCTTTCCTGAAATCACCAGCCTAGACAGCAACAGGGTTAATCTCAATGGCTTGAAGGTGATGGTGGTCGATGATGAAACCGATATGCGAGACCTGATCGCGTTTATCTTAGAGCAACGTCAGGCCCAAGTCAGAGTCGCGACATCCGCTGCGGAAGCTCTGGCTGCTTTTAATCAATTTCAACCGCAACTGTTAATTAGCGATATCGGGATGCCCCTGATGGACGGCTATATGCTGCTGCATCAAGTCAGATCGCGATCGCCCGAACAAGGCGGCCAGATTCCGGCGATCGCCCTGACTGCCTATGCCGGAGAGCTAGACCAAAAACAAGCCCTGAAAGCTGGATTCCAGCGGCATGTTGCTAAGCCCGTGGAACCAGATGCCTTAATCCAAGCGATCGTGACATTACTAGCAGAACAGCAATCTCATTAGCCAGGAACCTTAGACAGGCACCACCTGAACAATCAGGGACCGTTTATCCAGAGATTGGACTTTACCAGCTTGACTCAGGTCAGCAGCAATGCGGTCTAGCAAGTCTCCAGCGCGATCGCGAAATTGATTTTCACGGCCTCGCAAACGAATCAAAAACTTGACGGAGTCGCCTTTGCCTAGCCATTCGATCGCGTTATCGATCCGTAGCTTGTAATCAGCCACACCCACATTCGGACGCAATCTCACTTCTTTGACGGTAGGCCGAGCGCCCTGGCTTTGCCGCTTTTTCTGTTGGTATTGCAGCTTGCCATAGTTCAAAATCTTAGCAACTGGAGCATCCTTACCGGGAGAGACCACCACGAGGTCTAGCTCTACACTCTCAGCCAATCTCAAAGCTTCAGCAGTATCGGTCAAGCCACGATTGTTATTTTCATGGTCAATTAAGAAGACCTGAGGGGACGTGATTTGACGGTTAATCTGTTGTTTCTGGACTACGATAATGAGTTCCTCTGAATGATGTGAATACTTGCCTCTCGCAAGTAACTCCAGGGTAACACAACGCTCCCTTCCCCATGCTCTCAAGCATCGGGTTGGTTTATCTAGATTCGCTGACTGATTTAGGAGGCCATCCGTACTTGACCCCTACATAAAGGAGCACCAATCCTAGCAGACTAGTCGCGATCGCCAGAGGCGCGATTTGCAGCATCCACAAACTCACTAAAACTAGACCGATACCATCGGCGTACAGAACAGGGAGACGTTCTGGAATCCCCCACACTTGAATGGCTACTTTTTGGCTCGGATGCAAGCGAATTCCTGCTAGGAGATTAAACCAAATCTGACTCAATAAAATAGCGATCGCACCCCAATCCAGAGAAACAGCGGCTCCATAAAAACCCAACAGTTCCAGCGCAATGGTGCTGAGCGTGACTTGGAAGAAGCGCTGGACGCGGACATCATGAGTTTGTTGTCGCACCTGGGCAATTTGCGCTAGATCAACCACAGCCATCCGGGCTTGATCCAGGCACAGCAGCAAGATCGCGATCGCGAATATCCGACTAGACTCCTGTTCTGCCCCAGCTACTTGCCCTAATAAGCCGAGGCAAGCAGGGAAGAAAAGCAAAAATATAATTCCAAGGATAGATGACATGGAGCAGTTTCCTGAGGCTGACAGTTCTTTAGACAGCCAGCACCATTGAATAGTGGCTAAAAATCATGAATGCAAAACAAATTCACATTATTCCTTCTCCAAGCCCAATTGAAAACTGTTTGACGCCGAAAACGGCTCGTTTCACCCCCTGATTCAACTCAATTTCTGATAATTTGTCCTGCATTTAACCCGCAACCTGTGGGTTGGCTGTGTTATAGTCACAGCGTAAGGATTATTTTCGGCTTTGAAACCCGCTTTTGTTTTACCGACAAGTGTTTCTCCGGATCTAACTTCTCTACATTCTTTGATTTTGGAGATAATTCATGTCGATTTACGTTGGTAATCTGTCTTACCAGGTTACTCAAGAAGACCTCAAGCACGCCTTCGCAGAATATGGCACTGTCAGCCGCGTTCAGCTCCCTACTGACCGCGAAACAGGCCGTGTGCGTGGGTTTGCTTTTGTAGAAATGGGTACAGAAGCGGAAGAAGCGGCTGCCATTGAAGCACTCGATGGTGCGGAATGGATGGGACGTGACCTCAAAGTCAACAAAGCGAAGCCTCGTGAAGAGAGAAGCCCCTCCGGTGGCGGTGGTGGCGGTGGCGGTGGTTGGGGTAACAACCGTCGTAACGATCGCCGCTATTAAATATTTGGCTTCAAGCTAAAAACCTAGAGTCTCTGGCAGATACAAGCAAGTGCTCTATTCTGCCAGAGACTTTTTGATTTCCTGTGTCGCTGTTAACACTTCGAGGAGGAGAAACCAGGATGGCTCAAGTAGTTTTAGGTGAGAACGAAGGAATTGAGTCAGCTTTACGTCGGTTCAAGCGGCAAGTTTCTAAAGCAGGTATCTTCCAGGACATGAAAAAGAAGCGCCACTTTGAAACGCCCTTAGAAAAAGAAAAGCGTAAGACTTTGGCGAAACATAGACAGCGGAAACAACGCTCTCACTCTAGATAGCTCTGCGTTGACAAGCTGTGAGATAGCTATAAGCAACCAGTCAATAGAGGTAAAGCAACTGTGACCCCAGAAACAATCCGGATTATTTCCCGTTTAAGACAGGAGTTTTACTCTCTATTTGCCGCTGCCATGTCTGTTCCTGTCAAGATCAGTGGTAGTTCCTACAACAGTACCTCTCTAGTAGCATCGTGGACTGATACTAGCCAATATTTGAACTACGTCAACATCTATGCCTACACGGCACCTGATGCTTTGCAGTCAGAGCGGCCCTTCATTCTGCGACTCACGATCAATCGAGGGGCAGGAGATATTGCAGTGGCTCGAAAAGGACCATCTTGCCAAGGCTTAAATCGGAAATGGTCCTTTGAGTTGACTGTACTACCCGAAGAAATTTTAGATTTTTTACCTTGGATCGTCAGTTTAGTGGAGGCCAAAGCTAAGGGCTTACTGGCTGGCGTGGATGAACCGCCTTATCCCATGACTTTTAACGCTGCTCAATGTTCTCTGGCCACAGAAGCTTGGACTCAGCAAGCCAAACAAAGGTTAGAGCAAGAATTGTGTGTGAATTCCCTAGCCTAGCTGAATTTGGGTGACATCATCTAGCAGCGCTATTCAATCTTGGTGGAGTCAGAATTGAAGTAGAGCGAGGATTGATACAGTACTGGTTCCTGATGAGTCTGTAGAGTGCAGTCAGACGAAGGATAGGTCACACAAGTCACGACATATCCCGCTTGTATCTCTTCAGGCTGTAAAAACCTTTGCTCGCTTTGATCAACCTGGCCGCTGATTAACTTGGCGACACAAGCAGAGCATTCTCCTTGCTTACAGCCAGATGGCAAGCGAATTCCAGCTGCTTCGGCAATATCCAAAATGTATTGGTCATCCGGGACGGCGATCGCGCGATCGAGGTTAGTATCTGGGTTAATCAGTTGCACTTGATAGATAGCCATAGTCCTTAAGTGTGCCTCAAAAGTTTCACTTCCTCTACAAGAGGAGACAAGTGCCGAAAAACCTCGTAATTTCAGGGGTTTCCCTTACTCATTAAATAACGTTAAGCACTACAATAATGCAACTATGGGCAGATGCGGAATGCAACTCAGGTAGCACTCGCGCAACTGTCCTCTGTTTTGCTATTTCATTTAAAGCTGCGAACACGTGACCTCGAATTTACTGACTCGTCCTCCCATTCGGGAATTTCTCCCTTTTACACTGCAAGATGTCCGATCTGCTATCCCAGGTCACTGTTTTCAATCAAACCTTTGGCGATCGCTCTCCTACTTTTTTCTAGACCTTGGCATTGTCGCAGGTCTCTATTGGTTGGCAGCCCGCATTGATAGCGCTTGGTTCTTCCCGCTTTTCTGGTTGATGCAAGGCA
>DATNPE010000117.1:0-6571 GCA_036703355.1 Allocoleopsis sp.
AGCTACACAAACGAAACCTGCCTACGCAGGTTTCTCTCATCCGTGATTTTTTGGACAGTCCGCGCAGGCGGACTTTGTTTGTGTAGCCGCGAATTCATTCGCTAGGGCTTAAGTTGACACCAGTGGGGGAGGGGTCACACCGAGATGTGTTGTGAGGTGGTGAGAAGGAAAAGCGATCGCCCAACGCCAGAGCCTGTACCGCGCCAACCTATAAAAGCGAAGCATCCTTCTGACTGGAATTAAGCAAAGCTTATCGGGGGCAAAGCGCAAACCAATACATACCCCCTTGCGCTTGTGTAACAATTCCGTTACATTAATTTACATAAGTTAATAAACAGAGAGAAACGATATGTACACCACAGTTAATGAAGAAGGCATCCTAAACAACTACGCTCCTGAAACCCCTATTTACTATGCCGAGTATCCTGCCGTGTGGGAACAGCGCCGCTATGCTCTTCAAGGTGCGGTGGCTACTCTCTTCGTTAGCCTGCTGATTTTGACCTCACTGGCTGTCAGCTCTATTGGTTAACTAGCGCACTCTCTCAAGATTTGGTTTCCTCCCGAATATTTCTGACCCAGCCCAGCATGGTTGCTGGGTTTTTGTTTTGGGGAGCCGGACTCCTCTATTGGCTCTAGCTCCCCTCTATTGGTTTGGCGTTAAGGTCGTTTAACTAAATTACTTGTTGTCCAAATATCCCTTGAGGTGTTTAAGTCCGTAGATGGCTAAGGGGGCAACTATGGGTATTACTTTGAAGAGCGAACCCCAACCCCCACCGGCGACCGCTTCTAACTCGCTATCAGAAAGCTCTCCGTTCTCCATTTGTTGAGCTTGTGCGGCAATCTCAGTGAGTTCCGACTCAGTAAACCCATAGCCAGAGGTAGCAGCCATTTCAACAATGCTGGCAGCACTATCGGCAGAAGCCAATTGGGCTTGCAGTGCTTGGTCTAACTCAGCGGCTTGGAAGAATTCGATAACAGCAGACTGGGACATGGAATTTCTCCTAACGTTAAAGAACTTGTGAGTGGGATTTGTTGCTATTGAAGATGAGTGAGAATGGGAATTCTCTTGGTTAAAACCCTCGCCACCATCAAGGCGAAATTCAGCGTAGGGTTACTCAGTTGAAGAGACATTAATTCTGAATCCATCGATAGCCCCGCCCTATGATTACGGTATGGGCTTTCGCGATTAGGCTAACTCTTGGTGTTCAATTCATCAGAATTGATTTTTTCACCACAAGCCTTTATCTCTTTCTAAAATATGAAGCGGCTTCAAAGGCTGTGCTGATGAGTATGGGGGCAACGATGGGAACTACCGTTTTGAAGAGCGAACCCCAACCCCCACCGGCGACTGCTTCCAACTCGCTATCAGAAAGCTCACTGTCCTCCATTTGTTGAGCTTGTGCGACAACTGAGGTGAGGTCTGACTCGGTAAACTGATAGCCAGAGGTGGCAGCCATTTCAACAATGCTGGCAGCACTATTGGCAGAGGATAACTGTTCGAGTAAGGACTGATTTGATTCAGCAGCTTGGAAAAAATTGACAACGGCTGACTGGGACATAGTTTTTCTCCTTAGTAAAAGAATTAGTTGATTAACTCGTTCACTAACTCATACGATTGCCTTTTCAGGTTTATGCAGTGTCAGGAGAAGAAATCCAAAAAAAACAAAAAACCCACCGTGTTGGTGGGGCGAGAGTCTAGGGAAAAATGGAGAGTTGTGCTGCCTAGACCCAAGTAACGCGTGAAAAGTCCACCTGGGAGTCATACACGACACCAATCTTGTCATTGCCCCAGTAAACCGTCGTATCGTAAGCCGAAGTGCCACCCAAGTTCTGGGAATAATCAAAGGTGTATTGACTATATCCGTAAGAGTGCGTGTAGGCATCGCCATGCAGTTGGATGTAATCTGACGAATCCCAATCTGTAACGGTCAGATAGCTCTGATCCCCCGTGTAGTAGACACTCTTATCGTCACCCAAAACAAACGTATCGCTTCCATAACCACCTGATGCCCAGTCAAGTTCTTGTCCACCCCCATAGGCATTCAGGTAGTCATTGCCATCCCGTCCGTACAAATAGTCGTTGTTTTTCTCCCCATACAAATAATCATCTTTATAATTCCCGTACAAGGTATCATCACCATTTTTCCCGTAGGCGGTGAGGGAATCATAACCCTCGTACTCGTAGTTATCGTTTCCGTAGGTTCCCTGGTATACGTCAGTCATTGTCAGTTGCTCCAAAATTTAAAGTGGGGCTTGAAGTTCACGCGCAAGGCTTCTTGAGTGACCATTCAAAAGTTGGTTCCTATTGCCTTGAGCCAATTGATTAACCTCTATAGATTTGTCAGGAAAAGTTCGGGCAATTATGCATCGAGTAAAAAAAAATCCGCTAGCCTTGGCGGAACAAGAAAAAGAGCCTGATCTGGCGGCTTTTTTGTCTTAAGAGAGAGGAGTTGGGCAATCAAGTAGGTCGCAACTCAGGGTCTACCAAAATCCTTTAAGTACTTACTTGCTACTGTAAATCAAACTTGACATAATGCAGTAAGTAAAGCAGTAAGAGTGCTTGTATGGCAATCATTGCCCTGATCAATCAAAAGGGGGGCTGTGGGAAATCCACGACAGCA
Organism: Allocoleopsis sp.; assembly: GCA_036703355.1. Classification (GTDB taxonomy): domain Bacteria; phylum Cyanobacteriota; class Cyanobacteriia; order FACHB-46; family FACHB-46; genus Trichocoleus. The sequence goes on from DATNPE010000117.1 coordinate 2,622, forward strand.
GTACATTTCACCTACTGGCTAGCCATCAAAAAGAAAAAGAAGGTGCTGCTGGTCGATGCTGATGCCCAGCAGTCAAGCTCGCAGTGGTTGTCAGGCATGGAGTTGCCAATTCCCTACAAAGTGGTGCAGACGCCGGACGACTTACTGGAGCAGATACCGGAGCTAGCTCTTGGGTGCGACTCGTTAGTCGTCGATGGTCCTGCCAGCTTAGCGGAAGCGACCAGAGCGATTCTGTTCCGTGCTGATTTGGCGATCGTTCCGGTACAGCCCACCGGCGTCGATTTGCGCTCGGCGTCAGATGCCGTGAGGTTAATCAAGCAGGCACAGTCTGTTAGAGGTGGTTCCCCGACGGCGGCGGTGTTTCTCTCGCGGGCGGTGAAAGGCACTAAGCTCAAGGATGAAGCCTTGGCACTGCTGAGCAAAACCCCAGAAGTAACGGTGCTCAAGACGGTGCTTCATCAGAAGCAAGCGATCGCAGACACCTCTGGTCAGTCCGCAACGGTTTGGGATTTGCCCAGTCGCCCTGCTTCTGAGTCAGCGCGGGAATACGAGCGATTGTTCAAAGAAATTTTGGCATTACTATGAGCTCTAGAAAAAGTCGGAAGCCCCTGAATCTGAATGATGACCTGGCACTACAGTTTATCTATGGTGAGAAACAGCAGGGTAGTGAGCGAGAGCTAAAAGAGGAAGAGACACCCTCTGAGCTTCCTACAGAACAACCCTCCCCGTCCGACAGCGAAAGCGTTGCTCCAAAAACACCAAACTCCTCAACACTGATAGATAGGTTCCAAGCCCCACCGAAAGAGGCAACGATACGCTTCACGGTCGATTTGCCCACGTCGATGCACCGGAAGCTGTCTATCTTGGCGGCAAGAACGGGTAAGAAGAAGGCGGAGATTGTACGGGTGTTGCTGGATGAAGCTCTCTCGGATGTAGACGCTTAGCGGTACTTTCTGTAGTTAAGGTTAAAAAAAATTAAATTTTTTTAACCTTAATCGAGGCGAACAGCTCGATTTGTCGTTGACTTGGTTGAGACTGAAAATGCGGTTATCCAGGTGGTTAGAAGAGTTCAAATTGATGAATTAACTAGAGCCATTGACTCTCCAAAGCTTGCGTTGGTCGGATTTATATCCCCTGGAGTTATGAGGGGTGAGGCTAGTGTGCCTTACTGTCCCTCAACTGCGGTAAAGTCTTAAACAACGAAACAAGCAAAAGGCTCCGGAAATGCGAAGCCTGGAAACTTCCCCGGAGCCTTTTGCAAACACAAACTACAACCCGTCAAGGAGGGCGGGTTTGATATGACTATAGCAACGTTACCATCTCAATTGCTAGAGGCATCTGAGTCAACCTCTCGCCTCAACAGCAAACACTACAAAGACCTGATCGAGAAGCGCAAGCTCTCGATTGACTGGATACTTGTCAACTGCCGCTCAATTACCACCCAGGAAGCAACCGAGGCACTGGGGTATTCGGCGCAATCACCTGGCATCCTTCTCCAGGGCAACGGTTGGCAACAGCAGTTCAGACCGGACAAGCCTTGGATATCCGACCAGGAGAGAGAGAAAGCCAAAGCTCAGGGCAAGCGGGTTAAAGCTCCCAAGTATCGCACGCCCCAGGGCGATGATTACGATGCAATGCTTCCCACCCACCCATCCGACAAGACCTATTGGTCTGACCTGGAAGCACTGAAGCAGCGTTGCTGGACAATCGACGACCATCCCTACATCCTCATTACCGAGGGATTCTTCAAGGCGATCGCCGGTTGTACTCATGGGCTACCGACGATTGCTCTGTTGGGTGTGGAGATGGGGTTAACCTCTGCCAAGGCAGACCCTCAAGGCAAGCGGTATCTGGTTCCCACTCTAGAACGCCTTGCCAAGGCTGGATTCGGATTTATCATCGGCTTCGACGCCGATTGTGCGACCAATCCAAACGTACTGTGGGCAGAGCGAAAGCTCACCCACCAGCTCAAAAAATTCGGCGTGCCGGTCCTGTCAATCACTGGTTTGTGGGACGCCGGGATTAAAGGTGAAACCAAAGGAATGGACGACTTTATCAAAGACCGGGGCATTGAGGAATTCCGTCAGCTCCTCAATCAAGCCTACGAGCGCTCATGGGATGATGGCGATGAAACAAACAAGACTGGTAAGCTTCCCCCAGCTGACCGCATAGCAGCCAAGATTGCCGAAGAGTATCAAGACCAATTGGTCTATAACAATGAAATCGAGTCTTGGATGAGGTATAGCGCAGACGCTCCTGGCATGTGGTCAGCCGAAACAAATGACTGCATGGAACACATCGTCAGTACAATCCTGGATGGCAAAGGAATCCGCGATTACGGCTCTCACAGCTACATCACCAACATTATCAAGAAGCTCAAGTGTAAGCTGTTCGAGCGCAAGTGGGTAGAGCCTTCGGCTAAAGAACTGCTGCCATTCCGGAATGGGGTCTTAGAAGTCGCTACGGGCAAGTTACTCCCTCACAATCCGGGCTATCGGCTTACTTGGCAGTTACCTCGCAACCATAACCCACTAGCAACTGATTGGAACGGAATCGACGCCTTTCTAGACCATCTATCTGGGGGGAATGCTGAAATTAAAAGCCTGCTCCTGTGCTTCTGCAACGCGGTTCTCAAGGGACGCTCCGACCTCCAACGGTTCATGCACCTGATTGGCTTAGGCGGATCTGGTAAGGGGACGTTCGCACGTCTGCTCACAGACCTGATTGGAGTAGAAAACACCCATAGCAGCACGCTAGAGGATTGGTGCAGCAATCGCTTCGAGCCAGCGAACGCCTACGGCAAGCGCTTCGTCATCTTCTGGGACGAGGACAAGCAGACCGGGAAGATCGGTAAGTTTCTCTCCCTCACTGGTGGGGACTGGATACGGGCTGAGGAGAAAGGGAGGAAGGCTTTCCAGTATCGCTACGACGGCATGGTAGCTATCTGCTCTAACCTGCCCATCTTTACTGGCGATGCTGCTAGCCGCGTCAAGCGTCGGGCTATCACAGTCCCCTGCAACCAGACCGTACCGATTGGAATTCGGCGCGACCTGAACGCCGAATTCCAGGCTGAACTGGATGCCTTCACCAATTACGTTCTGTCAATTCCCGACACTCAAGTTGAGAGAACCTTGAAGGGCTTGAAGGACATTCCAGAATGCACGCTGGAATCGTGGGAAAACCTGATGCGGGTTGATAGCATCGCGGCGTGGCTCAATGACCGTGTCATCTATGATGCTCAAGCCGAGACGCAAATTGGGAACAATCGTGAAGAAGGAGCAAACGGCGAACCCATCGTTACCCTCTACGGGTCTTACTGCCAGCACGCCCGTCAGTCTGGAAAACAAATCAAGTCTCACAACAATTTCTCAGCAGACCTGCTTGAACTGTGTCGCAGCGTCCTGGGTTGGGAAGTAGACCGGAAGATTACCAAGACAGGGCGGCTCATTCGAGGACTGCGACTCAGAACGGATGGGGACGGCGGTATCCCCACCCACGAGTATTGTCTGATTGAGCGGGTGATAGCCGGTGATGGCTTGGGTGATGGCTTGGGTGATGGCTCAGAACCTTTACAGAATGAGCTTTCCAGCCAAGGTGATGGCTTAATCCAAATTTCTTTGGAAAATCGAGGCGAAGAAAAATTATTTGAAATCTATTCTGAACCTCAAGAGGAAGGGTTGTTAGAGCCATCACCTGAGGAGGAATTCCGTTCTGCTGTCAATTCTGAGCCATCACCCAAGCCATCACTCAAGCCATCACCCGGACTCATCACCGACCCGGATGACGACCTGCTACCAGGCACTCAGGTTCGCTATGAAGGCGACAACCGATGCTACAAAAAGCTTGGGTACAACAAGATGACTCTGATTGTTGAGGGAGTCGGCGAGAAACACCCAGTATCCAAGCCTTTTGACAAAATCACCTGTCTGTTGCCGGACGGAGGTAAAAAA
>DATNPE010000118.1:0-3646 GCA_036703355.1 Allocoleopsis sp.
CGCCGTCCACCGCTGCGATCGCCTGCGTTCCTTCTAAAATTTCTGGCACCTGATAACGACTCTTGGCGTGAATCGTAATCGGTTTACCCCCGGAAATAAAGCGGAAAGGCGTTTCGTCAATTGTGGTCTCGGTCAGTTGTACAGGTGCTGCGAAATCAAAGCCAAAACTCCAATTAGGTAGGGGTGCGCCGCCCCAAGCTTGATCTACAAGGTCTGGCAACCGAGACTGCCCAAACCGCGCGATCGCCAACAAACTCTCCGACTGTCCCGCAAAGCGCTCATCTACATCATCCATCGTGAACGCTGCCAAGTAGCCCGCATCTTGAACTGCTTTAGCGACTCGCTCATCATATTTGCCTTCTGGGTAGGTAAAGTAGCGAATCGGTATGCCCAGTGCGGCTTCTAGGATGTGTTTCGACTCCGCCACCTCAGTTTGTAAATGGTCATCGGTGAGTTTGGTGAGGTCGGGGGGATGGGTCACACTATGAGCCGCGATCGTCACCAGGGGGTCAGCCGCCATTTGTCGCAACTCATCCCAGTTCAAACTAGAACGCCCCAATTTTTTACCGACTTTGGCGGTGTAGATGGAGAACACCGCCGGATAACCATATTTCTTTAATAGTGGATAAACGTACTTGTAATGACCGCTGTAGCCATCATCGAAGGTTAACAAAATGGGCTTTCCTGGCAAAGGCAACCCAGTCCGCAGATGCGTGGCTAGCTGCTCCAGGCTAATCGGAGTTACCCCCCGTTCTTGGATCAGTTGCAGATGTTGCTCAAACTCTTCTGGGGTGACATCAAAGAAGACTTGCTTTTCAGGCAGAATATCGTGATACATCACCACAGGCACTCTGGCCTCTTTGGCGCGATCGCTAATGGTGGGCCAAGGGCTGGGATTAAAATAGCTCGCCAACTGCGGCCCCAACCCTTGAATCAGTTGATTCAAGCCCGCTTCTGGATCTCCCACCCAAGTCGAAACTTGCACCAAGTTCCCCATCCAGGCAGTGAGTTGAGTCGGAGAAATGGGATTGTTACTCGTTTGACAAACTTGATCTGGAGATTGTGCTTCTGTAGAGGTGGGAACTGAGAGTCCTGTTGTGGATACCAATACCTGCGAGGCAGGCAGTCTCAAGTTTTGTGCCGTTGCTACCTGTGGCCAAAGTAGTGCCGCTAGTGCCAACGGTAAACCCGCTGTTAGAGGGTGACTAATTTTAGTCGTTTTTAAGCTTTTAGCAGAATTTTTGGCAGCTGGAAAATCCAGGGGACGCTCCCGGCAGATCCACGTCATAGTTTTGTAGAACAAAGGGCACTGTGGCTAGATGTAACCGATACCAAAGGATTGCTTAGGTGTTGCAAATAACACGCACTGCAATCCTTAGACCAACCATTTCTTTGGTTGTTCCTATCAACTCGTCTTTAAGCACCCTCAACCATTAGACACTACTCTGTGTGTCCTAAAAATCCGGGCAAAACCCCAACTTGATCTCACTGTTACGTAGAAGCAGCAATGTTCTACGCTTTGCAAAAGATACGCTTCGCGAAAGCGCTAAACATCTCTCTCCTCACCCTCTCCTCTCTCTTTTCACCTTCATCCTTTCTCCCTCTCCCTCATCCTTCCCCAAAAATGTTGCTGAACCACATCCCAACGAGAACAGTGCCAATAATCAATGTGGGAGGCAATCAGCCCAGATGAGTTGAGTTGCAGTTCACTCCAACCGGAAATGGCAATTTTGGGACGCCAGGGCAAAGGCGATCGCCACCTTAAGGTCCATTCCGTTCTGATCAAGTCGCCATCGCGCTGAATATCATGCAAATCCATTTTTAGCTCGGCAAACCAGCGTGCTAGAAAAGCAATCATCTGCTGATAACGCTCTACCCCTCGGAAGCGATTCAGTGGATCTTGAAAGAAAACATCTTCCTCATAGATGCTATAGGTTTGGTTCACCGGAAACCGTTGATAGTCTTCGCGTAAGATTTGCACAATATCCATTAAGGCTGTACCTCAGGCCACAAACGCTCTAATTGTCGTCGCCAAGCTGCCAGCACTTCTTCACGGCTGGAAGCTCCTTGGGCTAAGTTTCCCATTAATCCTTCTTCATAAAAGTGATTGAGCGTTTGCAGTGTAGATTCTAAGGATTGACCTTGCAGCTTTGCCATCTGAATAATTTGACGGATGCGGGTTTCTACTAAGTCGTTGAAGACTGGAGATAAACCTTGCTCGTGTAAAGACTCTAAACGCTCGATCGCTGCTGTAAAGTCTACTGTTGCTAAGCTCTCTAGACGATGTTGAAAGACTCCCCAGAGCACGTCTTGATGCAAAGCGTACCGAGTCTCCTGAGTCGCATCAAAATTAGCGGCTAATAGCTGTTCTGTGAAGGCTTGAGCTTCTTGACCGGGGGCGATCGGTACTAACACTCTCAACCAACTATGGTCTTGCGACAGCAGCACCAGAAGGCGGAACTTTGCTGTTTCCACTTGCCACGCTTCCGGTTCCAACCGTTGAGCTGTAGCACCAAAGCGCTGAGTTAAGGCATGTGTAATCTCGTCAGGAGTCATAGAAATAGAAACGAATTTTAGAACTGTAGGCTAATCATGCCGACCTCATCCCTCTTAGCACAACCGTTTCTCCCGATCGCTAGGTAGTAGCTATTGCAGCTCACTCAGTCATCAGAAACAGTCGCAGCGGATCTAAAGAAACATGCCAGGGGAGGGGTTGTTCCTTCAGCAGGAGCCATTTTTCCTTAAATACTTCTGCCTGCAAATGATAGTCCTGGTCATCCATCGGAGCCGTATGCAGCTTTAGATAAAGGGTCATGCGATGCGGCGTCTCACTCGTTTGAGCCAACCAACAGGGAAAGATGTTTTGATCATTGGCCGTTGGCTCGCGATCGCCCTGCTCCAGATTATTCATAAATGTAAGGTGATGCGCCCGAATCCCCACCATAGAAACATCCGCAGGAATTAGCTCCACCACCTGCAACACACAATTCCAATCAACGGCTCGAATCGCTTGGATTCCGACTCTCTCAGCCTGAGAGAAATTTTTACAGCCAGTTAACTGAGCCACAGCAAATGTCGTCGGGCGTTCCACAATTTCTGCTTTGGGCCCGTGAGCGATTACTTTTCCAGCTTCTAAAATCACCAAGTTTTGGCAAATTCGATAAGCTTCTTCTAGATTGTGGGTCACAAACAAAGTAACGCCTGAGTAAGTCGCTAAAATTTCTCGCAAGTGCTTTTCCAGTTGACTCCGCAAATGAGTATCTAAAGCCGAAAACGGCTCATCTAACAACAAAATTTGCGGTGCGATCGCTAAAGCTCTAGCCAATGCCACTCGCTGCTGCTGCCCTCCTGACAACTGATGCGGATATCGGCGCTCCAACCCTTGCAACTGCATCAGACTGATGTATTCAGTGATGCTCCTTGCCCGCTCAGCCCTAGATAAGTTGTGCAAACCAAAGGCAATATTCTCCTCCACTGTCATATGAGGAAAAAGCGCGTAGTTCTGGAAGAGAAATCCAACCCGTCGCTGCTGACTCGGAAGATTAATTTGGCGCTCTGAGTCGAATAGCACCCGACCATTGAGCACAATACGGCCACTCGTAGGTGTCTCAAGGCCAGCAATACAGCGGAGCGTCATACTCTTGCC
>DATNPE010000119.1:0-2829 GCA_036703355.1 Allocoleopsis sp.
CCCCCCAAGGCTCGGTTCCAGAAAGCAAAACTAAGACTCCTGACTCCTAGAATTCTGCTTCAACGGCTCAGGCTTATCAAACCGTCGCATCAAATAAGCCACCCCAAAATCTCCATTCGGGTGCGCCTGTAAATACTCCGCCAACTCAAACACCCGCGCCGCCAACTCTGGCCCTAACTTATCAATTGTCGCCTGTTGCTCCGCGATCGCATACTCCTTCTCCCGTACCTTCGCTTGCCACTCACTCGAGAAAAGCTGCTGAATCGCCGTGTGCAACCCCATTCGCTCCAAAACATTCCACTCGCCGCGATCGCACCAGATGCCACCGCAGTCTAAGCAGCGCTCCACATAAAAAGGAATTCTCACCCCCACCTTCGCCCGGGAAAGGTAGCGACCGCACTCCGGGCACAAAGCCGCTTTAGTATCGTAAGGAGACTGAACAAATTCCACATCCAGCACCTTCGGCAACCCATCAGCCGTCAGAGAAGGTTGGTTCGCTTGCCAAGCCTCATACTCCGCCGCCGGAATCCAAGTACCTTGACAATCAGGGCAGCACTTCGCCGCCAAAGCAGGAGCCAGCGTACTATCAACCAGCTCAACTTTTCGATCCTTGGGACATTGCACAGGCCAGCTTCTCCCTCCAGTAGAACTTGGCAATTTAACGATTAGGGTATCACGCAGAAAAGAGGAAGGATGAAAAGGGAAGGATGAGGGATGAAGGCGGAAGGATGAAAAGTAAGAACGAGCAATGAGCTGATTGCCACCTTAATGCTGCCCAAACCCACTGACTCCCGACTCCTGACTCCTAGCTCCTCACCCCTCACCCTCTTTCATCCTTCCTCCCTCATCCCTCATCCCTCATCCTTTTCTTGTAGCAGCACATTACAATACCCAATCAGCAAATTCAGGCGATCGCTGATTTGCACTTGCCGCTGCTGAGCCGTACTCGATTGCCGAGCTGCCTGCAAGAACATGACATCCGTCCCCATCAACTTGAGTTGCTTATTCATTTCAATTTGATAAGACTGTACCCGCTGCTCCAAGTGGGCATCCGGATCATTTTCCCAACTCAAGCCTAAAATTTGGCCTTGAAAAAACTGCTGAACCGTTTGGAATCGGGCGATTAAAGCAGCGGGATCAGGCTTGGCTTGGGTCGCCATCCCTTGAAGCTGCTCTAGCGATCGCAGAAATTCTTGATAGATTTGACGATGAGCCTCTGGCAACATTCGGCGCGTCTTTAGTTAAAATCAGAATAAGATTTTGCTCCTACTATTAAACCTAAGGTTCGATGCAACTTTAAGGCAGCGATCCTAAGTTTAAAAGTTAGGTGACTCCTTTTAATTGAATCACCCTTATATTTACGAATATTTCTAGACTCAATAGCATCGTGATTTGGCTCGAATCAGCGGGGATCACGGTTTTCCAACTTTACTTTAGTGGATTTGCGCCGCAAGTCCCCTCTATCGCAATATCTATCGCAATCGTTAATTATTTGTTGGCTGGGTATTCTTGTATATCTAAACACATTTAGATGCAGTAGAATCAGCCATACTTCGGCCCTTTATTCTTCTCCCACCTCCACGGCATGAACTTAACGGCGACCGTTCCCACTACCCCTTTCGTCGTTCCTGACTGGCTTCAGGAATGCTTGCTCACCCAGCAAAAAGGCTCCGATGACCACGCGATCGCGAACTTTGAAGAAGCAGACCTGATCTGCCGCGCCTTCGAGTTTGCCTATCAGCTCCATGAGGGACAATATCGCGCCTCTGGAGAACCCTACATCGCTCATCCTGTGGCTGTTTCAGGGCTATTGCGAGACTTGGGCGGTAGTAGCGCCATGATTGCTGCGGGCTTCCTACATGACGTCGTAGAAGATACCGAGGTGACGGCAGAGGAAATTGAACAGCGGTTTGGGCCAGAGGTGAGACGGTTGGTGGAGGGAGTCACCAAGCTGTCGAAGTTTAATTTTTCAAGTAAACGGGAACGCCAAGCCGAAAATTTTCGCCGCATGTTCTTGGCAATGGCCCAAGACATCCGGGTGATTGTGGTGAAGCTGGCCGATCGCCTGCACAACATGCGGACCCTGGAGCATTTACCCGATGCCAAACGCCGCAGCATTGCCCAGGAAACTAGAGAAATCTTCGCGCCGTTAGCGAATCGCTTGGGGATCGGTCGGTTCAAGTGGGAACTGGAAGACTTATCGTTTAAGTATCTGGAGCCAGATGCCTACCGCAATATGCAGCAGTTGGTGTCCGAGAAACGCACCGATCGCGAAGAACGATTGAATAAAGTGGCCGAAATTTTGCGCGATCGCCTCCAGCAGATTGGCGTCAAGCAGGTAGACATCAGCGGTCGTCCCAAGCATCTCTATGGCATTTACCAGAAGATGCAGCGACAGCAAAAAGAATTCCACGAAATTTATGATGTGGCAGCGGTGCGAGTGATTGTCCAAAACAACGACGAGTGCTACCGCGCCTTAGCTGTTGTGCATGACTCTTTCCGCCCGATCCCCGGTCGCTTCAAAGACTACATCGGCTTGCCCAAGCCCAACCGCTATCAGTCGCTCCATACCAGCGTCATTGGCTTGAATGGTCGCCCCCTAGAAGTGCAGATTCGGACGCTGGAAATGCACCACGTCGCCGAGTACGGGATCGCAGCCCACTGGAAGTATAAGGAAACGGGGGGTAGCAGTACGCCACTGACTGCCTCTGATGAGAAATTTACCTGGTTGCGGCAATTGCTGGAGTGGCAGAGCGACCTCAAGGACGCGCAAGAATATCTAGAAAGCGTCAAAGACAACTTATTTGATGGCGATGTCTACGCTTTCAC
>DATNPE010000120.1:0-8691 GCA_036703355.1 Allocoleopsis sp.
GCGTAATCTTGAGTTTGCTCTTTCCATTGCAACTTGCCCCAAGCGCCTTGATCAATCACATCCCCGAAAATAGGCAGGAGTCCTTCCACCCGCCGCGCCACTTCTGACCACTCAAACGTCAGTGACCCCACCTGATCAAATTCGTTGTGACAAACGACAGTCACTTGAGGCGATACCGACTGAAAGTGAAGCACTCGAAAGACACGTAGCTTTTCAATTTCTGCCAGAGAGATCCAAAAAGCAGGAATTTGGCCTTGGCGTAGCTCTTGCCCATACACTTGCAGCTCTCCCACAGGGCCAGTGCGGTACAGTTGCCAACTGCGACTCGGCAGCTGCATCCGAGCTGTATATGCATCCAGCTTCATGATCCGCGCAAAATTTTGGGCAGCAATGTTTCTGGCTTCTCCCGTGACTGGCGCGAGAACCAAAAAGCCTAGTTCGGTATTGGCAGGATCAGCCGTTGCTTCAGCGATCGCTTGTTGTCGTTGGGCTTTGACAATGGCTTCCACTCGCTGCATACCTTGGCGAGCTTGGGTCGCAACTTTAGGATGGGATGAGTTGCGAAGCAGTTGCCGATACACAGCCTCCGCTGCGTCTAGTTTGCCAGAAACTTCATGCAGTCGCCCCACATAGAGCTGCACCCAAGGGTTTTCGGGCATCCGTTGGTGTAGCGTTTTCAGCAGTTGAGCAGCAGTGCGATAATCTTTGCTATCAAAGGCAGCCGCTACTTGTTCCAGCTCAGTCATAGATTTTTCAGCTTACCCTGGCAATGTAGTAGAAACCGTGGGACTCGGAGTAGCTTCAGCCACCGCAGCAATCAGAGAGAGGGCAACTAACGGCGCAGTCACAGCTCTGAAAATGCGCTGCCCCAGGGACACAGGTTGATAGCCCATCGCGATCGCCTGCTCCACTTCCGCCTCGGTCCAACCACCTTCCGGTCCAGTCACAATTACCATTGAGGATAGCGCAGAGCGCGGAGTTTGCTCGGCGGCAAATCCCAAATCTCTCTGCAAGCAGGCCAACAAATGGGGTGCATCATACCGCGTTACACAAAAGTAGCCAATGGGTGGCGGGGTATCGGGGGACGCAGCGAGTACCGCTTGCAGTCGCGATCGCAGGGGGACAGGTTCTAGAAGAGTCGGCACCACCTGGCGCTCAGACTGCTCGGCGGCTTCTTGAGCAATCCGTCGCCAACGTTCCAGCTTTTGAGGACTGGGATGCAGTAAAGTGCGATCGCTGATTACAGGCGCAATACAGCGAATCCCTAGCTCTGTGGCTTGTCGTACCACTTCATCAAAACCGCTGCCCTTGGGTAACGCCACCACCAGGGTGGTCGAGATCGGCAACTCAGTATCCACAGTCAACGCTTGGACAATCTGTGCCTGCAATGATTGGTCAGCGCTGGGGCAGAGTTCAGCCAACCACCACTGGCCTTGTCCGTTCATAGCAATAAAGCGATCGCCGGAGCTGAGCCGTAAAACGCGACTCAAGTAATGCTGCTGTTCAGCGGTTAAGTGAATGTGGTCTTGATTTAGTTGAGTCGGCGCGATCGCCAGTCTTTGCAACTCTGCCAAGTGAGACTCCTAAGCCAACCTTTCTATCCTGCCATTCATTGCTCCAATTCATCGCTGATTTCTGTCCCAATCTCACGTACTACTCGCGTTAAAAAAATACTTAAAATTCAAATATGAAAAATGTATTTAAGTTCTAAAGCGCGAGGCGCATACCTCAGTGTTTTATTGAAATTTTTAGTGATTTTAAGAACAGCTCACTTCTGTACAACCCTATATTTATGAAGAATAAGTTTCTAATTTTGAGCCAATTTCTTTCATCCTTTCCCTAATTTAGAAAGCTTCTAGAATTAAAACTAGAGCTATAGCAATCCTAAATGGATTGTAAAAGGGGGTGTGGGGGCTGCGCCCCCACGCAAGGGTTTCACCCCTGCACCCTATTAAAGAATCAAAAAGGATTGCTATAGCATCCTTCATCTCAATGATTCATGACAGTAGATCCACATAAGTTTTTGACCAAGGCAGATCGGCAAATCTCAAACCTAAAATAAAGAAAGTGGCTGATTGATAAATCACTTCCGTATGATTACGGCTGTACTCAAATAGTTGATCAGACAAAGTTTGAGGTATGACAGATTTTCTTCAAGCTCTGCATTTCGTAGCTTTGGTTTAAGCAGAACTAAGTATAGTCACTTATCCAATAATTAGCTGATATACAGCAATCCTTTTTGATTCTTGAACGGGGTGCAGGGGTGGAACCCCTGCGTAGGGCACTACCCCAACACCCCTTGTTCACAAACAATTTGTAAACGCTATAGCAGTCCCAAATAGATTTTGAAAAGAGCGATCAATTGCAGAGTTGCCAAAATTCAAAGCTTTTTCATCTTTGACTCATAGCGATCGCCCAGCCAAGTAACGGACGCTGCGAGAGCTGAATTTATGAATCTAAATTTATGAGATTGAGCAATCAATTCTATGTGGGAATTTTTTAGCAGCTTTTTATCTTCTAGCCAGTTTATACCCCACGGGCATTGCTACCTATGGCAACCGAGCCTGGTCTGGCTCCATGTCGTTTCTGATGCCGCGATCGCCCTCGCTTACTACTCCATTCCAGTCTGGTTGATCTATTTCATTCATAAGCGTCGAGACATTCCCTTCCCGTGGATCTTTCTACTCTTTGGCGCTTTCATTGTTGCTTGTGGTACTACCCACATCTTCGAAGTTTGGACACTTTGGCACCCGATCTATTGGGTTTCTGGCACCGTTAAGGCTCTGACTGCTACCGTCTCGCTCTTCACGGCTTTAGAACTAGGCCCCCTCATGCCAAAACTTCTGGCCTTACCCAGTTCTGCTCAGCTAGAGACAACTAACCGGGAGCTAGAACAGCAAATCCTCGAACGCCAACAAGCAGAAGCCGTTTTAGCCAAACAAGCCGCAACGTTGCAGAAGCAAGCTCAACTTTTAGATTTGGCACATGACACCATCTTGGTCCGCACTTTAGAAGGAGTGATTACCTTCTGGAATCACGGTGCCGAAGAAATGTATGGGTGGTCGAAAGCAGAAGCTTTATCCTGTAATCTACAAAATTTATTGCAAACAAAATTTCCCCAGCCCTTAGCCACCATCGAAGCCATGTTGCTACAAGAAGGTCGCTGGGAAGGTGAGCTGATTCACACCAAGCGCGATGGGAGTCAGGTGATTGCTGCCAGTCGATGGGCTTTGCAAAGAGACGAAAACGGCAATCCTATCGCTGTTTTAGAAATTAATAATGATATTAGCGATCGCAAGCAAGCAGAGTTAGCACTCCAAGCTGCCCACAATCAGCTAGAAATCCGGGTCACAGAACGCACCGCAGCCCTCGCCCAGGCGAATAAAGAACTGAGATTAGAAATCATTGAGCGCCGATGTATGGAAGCCACGCTGCGAGAGAGTGAGCAACGGTTTCGGGCCACTTTTGAACAAGCTGCTGTCGGAATTGCTCATGTCGGTTTGGATGGCCGCTGGTTACGAGTGAATCAAAAGCTCTGTAGCATTGTGGGCTATGACCGCTTAGAACTACTCAATTCAACGTTTCAAGAGATTACCTACCCTGCCGACTTAAACGCTGATCTAGAACGGGTACAGCAAGTTTTAGCAGGGATCATTCCCACTTTTTCAATGGAGAAGCGCTACATTCGCAGAGATGGATCTTTAATTTGGGTGAACTTAACTGTTTCCTTAGTTAGGGAAGCAGATAGACCTAAATACTTCATTTCTGTCATTGAAGACATTTCCGAGCGACGACAAGCTGAAGCAAAACTGCAAGAGTCATTGAAAAAACTATCAGATATTCAGTTTGCTCTCGATCAAGCCGCAATTGTAGCAGCTACAGATCAGCGAGGCATTATTACCTATGTCAATGACAAATTTTGTGAACTTTCACAATATACGAGATCAGAACTGCTAGGAAAAAACCATCGCCTGATTAACTCTCGCTATCATGACCCGACTTTTTTTCAGGAGTTGTGGTCAACCATTTCCCAAGGCAAGGTTTGGCAAGGAGAAATTAAAAACCGGGCTAAGGATGGTAGCTATTACTGGGTTTATACAACCATCGTACCTTTTCTTAACGCGCAAGGTCAGCCGTTTCAGTATCTCGCAGTTCGCTTTGATATCACCAATCGTAAGCACATTGAAGATGCTTTGCGAGAGAGCCAAATGCGCTTTCGGACCTTGGCTGAAGCTACCTCTGAAGGCATTTTGATTCAAGATCAAGGTCTGATTATTGATGCCAACCAAGCATTTGCCAAAATTTTCGGCTATGAGGTTGAGGAAGTCATCGGTTTACCCGTAGCTAACTTTCTCACGCCAGAATCGTCAGCCTTAGCAAATAGTCATATTCAGATGCATGATGAAGCAGCTTTTGAACTAACCGGAGTTAGAAAAGAGGGTACGACTCTACCCCTAGAGGTACGATGCCGTGAGTCTACTTACCAAGGACGTAATGTTCGGATTTCTACCATCCGTGACATTACTGACCGAAAAAATAGCGAAGAACAGATTCGAACATCCCTCAGAGAAAAAGAAGTTTTACTCAAAGAAATTCATCATCGAGTCAAGAACAATCTACAGATTATCTCCAGCCTATTGAGCTTACAATCTCAGAACCTTGACGAAGAAGCCGTACTAGCTGTTTTCAGAGAAAGCCAAAACCGCATTGAATCAATGGCTTTAATTCATGAAAAGCTTTACCAGTCTGAAGATATGGCTCGAATTAATGCCTCAGAATATATCTATGACTTGGTTTCCAATTTATTTTATACCTATGAAATCAATGCAGATGCGATCGCCCTCAAGATTAATGTAGATGATATTTGGCTGGGTTTGGATACTGCAATTCCTTGCGGCTTGATTATTAATGAATTAGTACTCAATGCCCTTAAACATGCCTTTCCAGAGGGGAGAACCGGAGAAGTTTGCATCCGTTTTGGCATCAAAGATGCTCATCACCTCATACTTTCTGTTACTGATACTGGGGTTGGTTTACCCAAAGATTTAGATTACCAAAATACAGATTCTCTAGGTTTGCAGTTAGTCAATGCGTTGACTCGCCAAATTGAGGGAATACTCGAAATTAATGACGGTGACGGTGTCAAATTCGAAATTGTTTTTCCTCACTCAAGTTATCTAGGACAATGACAATTGTAAATATCATGGTGGTTGAGGATGAAAGCATTGTCGCCAAAGACCTGCAGAATAGACTGAAGAAATTTGGTTATGCAGTGCCTGTGGTTGCTGCTTCTGGGGAAGAAGCCATTTTGAAAGCCTCTGAGAATAGCTTAGATTTAGTCCTGATGGACATTCGGCTCAAAGGCGCGATCGACGGCATCGAAGCAGCTCGACAAATTCACCAACGCTTTCAACTGCCAATTATTTACCTAACTGCCTACGCTGACGACAACACACTGGCTCGCGCTAAGCAGACTCAGCCCTTCGGCTATATATTAAAGCCCTTTAAAGAACGAGAACTGAGTACCACCATTGAGATTACGTTAGCCAGACATCGTTTAGAGCAACAGCTACAAGAGCGAGAGCAGTGGCTAGCTACAGTCCTCAAAAGCATTGCCGATGCAGTCATTACTACTGACATTCAAGGGCGAATCACCTTTATGAATCCAGTCGCCGAGACCTTAACAGGTTGGCAGCAAGCCCAAGCGTTAGGCAAACCAGCGATCGAAATTTTTCAGACAGGTCATGCTCCCACGCAGATTTTTTTGCAACAACCACTCCCCTCAAACTTTGAGGCATTTCTAGAAGTTGCCACCTCAGAGGAAACCCTGCTCAAACTGGCCTCAGAGCAATACATCCCCGTTGAACAAACCATTACTCCCCTTAAAGATGAACAAGGCAGCATCATGGGGGCAGTTTTGGTGTTTCGAGAAATTACAGAGCGACTGCAAGCCAGAGAAGCCATTCGTAAGCAGGCCGAGCAAGCCCAACTGCTAGCTGAGTTACAAAAACTCAATCAACTCAAAGACGACTTCTTGAGTACGGTGTCTCACGAGTTACGCACCCCCATGTCCAATATGAAGATGGCACTGCAAATGTTGACGATCGCCACCACCACCGAACGTCAACAGCGCTATCTAGAAATCCTCAAAGCAGAATGCGCCCGCGAAATTGACCTGATCAACGACTTACTAGACCTACAACGCCTAGAAGCAGCCGCTTATCCAACTTTTTTAGTCGAGTCGATCAACTTACACAGTTGGTTTCCCAGCCTAGTAGCGCCCTTCCGCTCTCGTATGCAAGAACATCAGCAGGTGCTCAAAATTGATCTCCCCGATCATTTGCCACCCTTAATCACCGATCGCTCCAGCTTAGAGCGTTTGTTAGCAGAACTATTAAATAACGCTTGTAAATATACGCCCGCTGGCGGCCAAATTATTCTCAGTGCCGAGCCTGTAGACAGTGCATCGGCTGATCACCCCACAGCACCACCCATTCCCCTGGCACAGATCACCCTTCAAAACCAGGCAGAAATTGCAGAGACGGAACTTCCCCGGATTTTCGACAAGTTTTATCGAGTACCACACGCTGATCCCTGGAAACAAGGGGGTACTGGTTTGGGACTCGCTCTCGTAAAAAGACTCGTCGAGCAACTGCGCGGCCAGATTCAGGTTGAGAGCCGTCAAGGTTGGACGAGCTTCATCATCCAATTGCCCCCTTTGAACCTAGCCGCAAATCCTCAGGCTAACAGCCAATAGCTTACCCAATACTCACTTGCGAAGTGTCTACTGCCTTTGTGCCATCCACCTTTGCTGCCACAGCCGCCATATATTGCAGCACTTCTGAGCTAGGCACAAACCCTTTAAAGATGATGGTGCCGCCATTTTGATTAATTTCTAAACTTTCAATCTCACTAATCTGGGGGTCCCGATCAAACGCGATCGCCACCCGCTTCGCCAACCCCTCCGGATCATACTCACCCTCCAGACCCATATGCTCCGGAGCGGGAGGTGGCTGATGCATCCCCGCCTTCTCTCGTAGCTCCAGATCATACTCCCCCGTCAGCCCAGGAGTCATCACCTCATCACCCGAATGCTTTTGATCCTGAGGCTCGACTTTCTTACTACACTCCTGCCCAAAATGCCGCTCTAGCCAAGTCATAGCTGCCACCTCTAAAGAGAGATAGGGGTCCGTATCCTCTATTACATACCCACCAACCCCACCGTGGCATCTTCCGTGAGGAAGGAGGAGGGGTGAAAGGTGAGGAGTCAGGAGCCAGGAGTCAGAAGCTAGGAGTCAGAAGCTAGGAGTCAGGAGCTAACAGCTAACTGCTAATCGCTAAACCTATCAGCCAAAGACTCGAAACACCTACAGTCACGTTCGTTTGGAGGGGGTCTGGGGGACGCAACCGTCCCTCAGCGGGGGTTTGGGGGCGAGTGCCCCCAAGGATCGGATTTCGTAGATCTGAATAACTTACAGATAACTACAACTGCTGATTCGCCTGCACATAAGCCGCGATCGCCTCCCCAGCCAACTGCGATACCTTCTTACCTTGCTGAGCCGCCAGCGTTTGCAGAGCCGCATACAGGTCTTCCTGCACCGTAATTCGACGGCGAATCTTACCCGCAACTACAGCAACCTCACCCTCAGTCTCGCTCACCGAGACGACCGCCTCGTCATTCGCCGTGTTGAGCGTAGCCGCATAGCTACTCACCAACACAGGCGGCTCAGATTGATAAGCCACCGCGAACTGCCGAATTGCCTCTAGACCCACGCGATCGCAGAAATCGCCAAAGCTCTCCCCAGGCGTGCGAGACTGCTTGAAATAGACAAAAATTGGTTCTAAGCCAATTTCCAAATCATTAACGTGCAGTTTCTCCACATAGGGTTGAGACAACCGGGTTTGGTTCGGAGAAGCACCCAGCCAAACTTGGTAATGCTCTGGAGCGCTGCCCACAAAACCCAACTCTGCCAAATACGGACGAGCGCAACCGTTGGGGCAACCAGTCATCCGCACAATAAAGTGCTCGTGCTCCAGACCCACCTTGTCCAGCAGGGCGCGAATCCGCTCCAGAATCTCTGGCATGACTCGCTCTGACTCAGTGACTGCCAAGCCACAAGTGGGCAAAGCAGGACAAGCCATCGAATAACGCACCAACGGATCAATCTTGTCGGGATCAGCCTGAATGCCGCAGCGATCGAAAATCGCTTGAATGGCCGCGCGATCGCCCGGATTGATGTCATACAAAATCGCATCCTGGCTTCCGGTCAGCAGCATCGGCAAATTGAACTGCTTCACAATTTCCCGCAGCGCCGTTCGGAGTTGGAAAGCCCCCTCATCCTTCACCCGACCATTCTGAATCGGGATACCGACAAATAGCTTGCCGTCGCCTTGCTCTTGCCAACCGAGAAAATCGAGATACTTAAACTCAGGTAATGGCTTAGAGGGTTGCAGCGGTTTGCCCAAATACTGCTCCACTTCAGCGCGGAACTTGTCAACGCCCCAATCTTCCATCAGGTACTTGTGGCGGGAGTGACGGCGATCGCTGCGATTGCCATAATCTCGCTGCGTGGCCACGATCGCTTTTACTGCATCGTAAACATCTGCCTTATCCACATAACCGAGGGGATCAGCAATTCTAGGGAAAGTGTCTTCCTTGCCGTGGGTACGACCCAAGCCGCCACCCGCCAG
>DATNPE010000121.1:0-2946 GCA_036703355.1 Allocoleopsis sp.
GGTAACACCCCCACCGATTGCGCTGCATCCACTAAAACTCGTACCGGATGCTGCTGAGTGGGGTAGGCATGACAAGCCGCCACAATCTCACCCAGGGGAAGCACTTGGCCCGTGTTCCAGAGGATATGACTGAGAACAACCAGGCGAGTCTGAGCCGTGAGGTGCTGCGCGATCGCCGCCACAGGATCGCCGCTATTTAAGGTCGCCATCAGAGGGCAAACATCCACCGCCACGCCAAACCGTCGTTGAATCGCTTGGACCGCCGCAATCACGCCTTGATGCTCACAGTCGGTCATCAAAATGCGATCGCCTGGTTGCCAATCGGTGCCCCAGAGGGCAATATTGCATCCGTTGGAAACGCTATCGGTCAGGGTAATGGTTTCAGCCGTAACGCCTAGTTCTGAGGCGATCGTTTGGCGAGTTTGCTGAGTTTCCTGATGAATCCAGACATTGCTGCTATTGGAAAATGGGCCGATTTGTTGAATGTGCAGGTGGGCCTGATGCAGAGCGGCTAGCGCTGCTTGAGGCATCGGACCTTGACCACCATAGTTGAAATAGGCTTTGTTGGTGAGGGCGGGAAACTGTTGGCGATGGCGCTCTAGAAGGTGCTGAACCGGGAGCGTACTGGTCATGGCGGCTCAAGTGAGTGGGCAAGCCCTAGCATTTTAGCAACTCCAATTCCTGAAGCGTCTGATTGGTGAAGCCGAAGGTGGACCAATTGACTATGAAAATCAATCCTGGGATACATCCCCATTTGGGTAGATTCTTATAAATTATTGAAAGAAAAAACACTAGTGTTTGTGTGAGGAACTAGAGCCGTTATGACAAATTGGCAACTGCGTAGCTCATTGCTGAAATCGAGTTTGATCATTGGACTCGTAACTGTACTTGGTGTGGGTAGCAGTATTGGTACCGCTCTGGTCAACACCCAAAGCGCGATCGCTCAAGACACCCCTGAAGAGACTCCCGCCGAGGAAACCCCTGCTGAGGAAGCTCCCACCGAAGAGGCTCCTGCTGAAGAAATTCCTGCTGAGGAAACCCCTACTGAAGAGACTCCCGCTGAAGAAACTCCTGCTGAGGAAGCTCCTGCTGAGGAAACCCCCACCGAAGAGGCTCCTGCTGAAGAAGCCGCTCCCACCGAGCAAGCTACTGGGGTGCGATCGCTGCCCATTGTGCTAGTGTCCACTGCTGGAGAAACAGCCAACACCAGAACCATTCCTGGTTACCAGCCCCGCTTTAGCCAGATTCTCGGTAGCGGTGCTCTACTGGTAAACGATGAAGATCAAGTGACAGGCTACTATTTCGCGACCACTGGTTTAGAACCTAGCCAAACCTTGGCTTATCACTTCCATGCTGCAATGACGGGTGCAAACCCCACCAGCTGTGAAGGCGATAAGGCACTACTCGCTTCCGAAGTCGCTGGTGGTGTAGTCACTGATTTGGCTGCGATCGCACCGCTAGAATCCAGCGCGAGTGGTTTTGGTCGGGTGGGTTCTCCCCTCAGCCCGGTGCAACTCTCGGCTCCAGTGGCCTTATCGGATGTTGGTTATCTCAACATCCACTCCACTCAAGGTACTCCCGTTGGTCCTGGCATTGTCTGCGCTAACGTGCGACTAGACCCCGCTGGGTTTGTGCGTAAGTAGGGAGTGAGCGATAGTTTTTGAGGGCAATGTTTACTCTCTCAAAAACTATCTCCCTAGCGGCTTTTTCGGGGCTAACCTGAGCTTAAATTGAGGTTCTTCGACAAAGTAGGCTGATTTAGCAGTCTCCAAATACCACAACTAGGCAAATTTCCTGCTAGCGTTGAAGGCATGTTCCTGACTACTGAACTCCTACTACAGTATCAGCGCTGTAGTCGAAGAGCCTTCCTGGATGTCTATGGCGATCTCACGCAACGAGATCCTCCCAGCGATTACCTGCTCAAGTTAATCCAGGATAGTGCGGCCCATCGACGAAGTGTGTTAACCGATTACACCTGGCAGCAACCCATTTGTCCGCCAGGCGATTGGGTTGCGGGAGGCCAAGCCACCCTGGAATTGATGCGGCAAGGTGCGGACTGTATTTATCAAGGCGTGCTCCTGCGGGAGACCCCAGAAGGCGTAACCTTGGTCAGTCAACCGGACCTGCTGATCAAGCAACCAGGGCAGTCCGAGTTTGGTGATTGGCTGTATGTCCCGACAGAAATTCGCTTAGGCAAGCGTCCCAAGCTGGAATACCAAATCTTAGCTGCGTTCCATACCTATGTGTTAGCGGCAGTACAAGGCGCTTGGCCTGAGACAAGCTGGCTGATTCTGCGAGAAAAGGGCGCTTACGAAGTCGATTTGTGGACCTTGCTACCCCAGATGCAAACGATTTTGCAAGAGTGTCTGCAAACGCTGCTCGCGCCAGAAGCCCCAGAAGTCTTCATTGCTCGCAATCGCTGTAATTTGTGTTGTTGGTTCAACTATTGTTCGGGGGTGGCCCAAGCCCAGCAGCATCTTTCCTTGCTACCAGGCGTCACGGCCAGTCGCTACACCCAACTGCAAGCCTTGAACTTAGTCACCCTTGAGTCTTTAGCCAACATCACACCAGCCAAATTAGAAACCTTACCGGGTTTTGGTCCAGACGTAGCGCAGAAGTTGGTGTGGCAGGCCCAGGCAGTTTTAGAAAATCGGGCGATCGCCTATCCCGACGAAGCTCCAACTAGCCCCCTGGACTTGTCTCAAGAATTGCCCACTGCCCCAGTCGAGCTTTATTTCGACATTGAAGCCGAGCCTGATTTGAATGTGGCGTTTCTCCACGGAATACTGGTCGTCGATCGCCGTACTCGCCAAGAAACCTTCCATCCGTTGTTAGCAGAGCGACCAGAAGACGAAATTTTGGTTTGGCAGCAGTTCATGGAATTAGTCAACCTTTACCCAGATGCGCCAATTTTCCATTTCTGCCCCTACGAAGCACAAACCGTAG
>DATNPE010000122.1:0-6608 GCA_036703355.1 Allocoleopsis sp.
CCACGCGGCCAGCACGGTAGACCTCCATCAACCCTGGAACACCGAGCATGGAATCGGGACGGAAGGCGAGCGGGTCAATAAAATCATCATCAATGCGACGGTAGATCACATCTACTCGCTGCAAGCCTTTGGTGGTTCGCATTTGCAGGTAGCCGTCTGCTACTACGAGGTCTCGGCCTTCCACCAGTTGTACCCCCATCTGCTGGGCCAGGAAGGAATGCTCGAAGTAAGCTGAATTGTAGATGCCAGGACTCAAGACTACAACGGTGGGGTCGTTTAGGTATTCTGGGGCCAGATTGAGCAGCGCTTCCAACAGATGGCTGGGGTATTCTTCGACCGGTTGAATTGGCATCGTATTGAAGAGTTGGGGAAAGGTACTCTTCATGACGCGGCGATTTTCTAACACATAGGAGACACCGGAAGGACAGCGGAGGTTGTCTTCCAACACGTACCAGCGACCATCGCGATCGCGCACCAAATCAGTCCCAGTAATATGGCACCAAATCCCTCCCGGTGGATTTAACCCCAGGCAAGGCTTGAGAAACCCGGTGGCGGAATAAATCAGTTCGGTCGGAATGACGCTATCCCGCAGAATTCTCTGCTCGTTGTAGATGTCATGGAGAAACAAATTCAAGGCATAGATGCGTTGCTTTAAGCCTTGTTCGAGTTCTTTCCACTCCTGGGCCGAGACGATGCGGGGAATGATATCAAAGGGCATGATCCGCTCAGTGCCTTGACCGTCGCTGTAGACATTGAAGGTCACGCCCAGCTTTAATAAGGCAATTTGGGCCGATTGCTGGCGGCGCTTGATCTCACTGGGTGAGAAGGAATTAAATCGCTCAACCAAGAGGGTTGCTTCCGGACGGGGCTGATTTTTAGCAATGAATAACTCGTCGTAAAAGTCCTCTGGATCGTAGTGATCAAATCGCACGGCAAACCACCCAACTTGTTGGCGTCATTGATCCTTGATAAAGGGTGAGCGAGCTTAGCACTGTAGCCACCGCTACGAAAAATCTCACCTGGTCATCGAGCCAAGTAACAATTTCTATCCTCACCCTCTGATTTTGTTATATTGCAAGCGATCGCTCTGCTTAACCGTCCTATGGCTTATTTTGGCAACCTCAGCAGCACAGATCGGCTCCAGGTGGAAAATGTAGGAGTTCAGACGGCGATCGCCCTCAGCAGTGTCAGGACTGGTCAGCAGCAAAGTCAGCAAACCAGTCTCATCACAGGTAGCTGGGTGGTGCCACCCACTTTATTCCAAACAGCGACGGGATGGATTCTGCGAATTGAAGCCAATCAAGGGCAGTTTTTTGTGCAAATTGCACCAGGCAGTATCAGCCTGTTATCCACGCCGCCCAATCTGCTCGGAGCCACGGTGTTACCGCTGCAACCCATAACGATGAGCGCCAGTAGCCCTAGCCCATCTATGCCTCCGATGTCGTCATTGCCTCCCCTCGAACCGCTGTCACCGCTGCAAATGGGAGACATGCAGATGCACCTAGAACCGATGCAGATGCGAATGGGCAACATGCAAATGCAGATGGGGACACCAACCCCCACGCCAGTAACAGAGCCAGCTCAGCGCTTCTGTACTCAATGTGGCCAAGCTGTGAGTTTAGGCGATCGCTTCTGTGCTCACTGTGGTCATGCTCTAGCAGCTCCTTAAGTGTGCTTAGGCAGACGAGGTAGGCGATGCCGAATCGGTCCGATCACTTGATTCAACTGTCGTAGTTGTTCTGCTGTGCCCATGCAGATGAGTACGTCTCCAGTCATGAGGGTTGTGTCAGCCGTAGGACCTGCGATTAAGCTGCCGTCCGCTCGACGAATTGCCAGCACCAAGGCTCCTGTTTGCGATCGCAACTTGGCTTCCCGCAGGGTTTGACCTACATAGGGACAGGTTCCAGGGGCTAGCAAGCACTCTTCCATGTAAAAGGCGCGATCGGTCCCGGTCAAAATACCATCAACAAAATCCATCACTTGAGGTCTCAGCGCCGCAGCCGCCATCCTTTTGCCTCCGGTGATGTAAGGAGAAACCACAGCATCGGCTCCACCCCGTTGTAGTTTTTTCAAGGCTTCTTCGGTGCTGGCTCTGGCGATCGCCCGCACTTGGGGGTTGAGGGTTTTAGCCGAAAGTACGGTGTAGAGATTCTCGGCATCGGAGGGTAGAGCGGCGACCAGGCAAAGGGCTCGCTCAATCCCCACGCCCAGCAAAACTTCATCTAGAGTGGCATCGCCTTGAATTGCCACATAGCCCAACTGCTGCGCCTCTTGCACCTGAGACAAATCCGAGTCGATGGCAATAAAGGGAATGCCCTCCGCCTGAAACTCCAGGGCAATCTGACGACCTGTGCGGCCAAATCCACAGAGAATATAGTGTTGTGAGAGTGATTCCATGATCCGTCGTCGCTGCTGTAGCCGTAGTCCTGCTTGAAAGTATCCTTGAATCAAGGCTTCTGTGAAGCGGTTGACGATGTAGCCGATCGCTACCACGCCCATCAAAATCAAGATGATGGTGAATAATCGTCCGCGATCGCCCAGCTCATTTACTTCTAGAAAACCAACGGTAGCTAGAGTGATGATGGTCATGTAAGCGGCATCCAGCCACCGCCATCCCTCGATCCAGTGGTACCAAACAGTACCGACTAGTGATACGCCTCCCAGGGCGATCGCACCGCCAATGAGTTCAGCTTTGATGCGCCGATATCGTTGCTCAATTGCTGCCTGAGCATTAAAGAAATTGTCTGAATTCACACAGCAATATTAAAGGGCCTATGTTTGCAGCATACCCGCAATTACTTGGGGCTACGCAAAAACGTTGCAGGTCGATAAAGTGAGCCTGAGTGACTCATTCTACAGTCGTTGTTGTGGTCAGCCTGTAGAGTAGAGCAAAGCGTGATTAACCAGGAAGATCAATGTACGTACTGATTGGGGGAGCAGGGCTGATCGGACTCAACTTAGCCCAGCGATTAGTAGATTTAGGGCATACCGTCGCAGTCATTGACATTGATCCAGGTGCTTGTCGCTATGCTCGAGAGCAGGTGGGTGTAATGGCTTTTGAAGGCAGTGCCGTTAGTACCGAGGTTTTGCTAGAAGCGGGGATTCGGAAAGCGGATGCTTTGGCGGCAGTTCTGCGGGATGATGCGCTGAATTTGGCAATGGCGACGTTAGGCAAGCACTACGGCGTACCTCAAATCATGGTGCGGATGCGGCATCGGGACTTTGGCGAACCGTATCGAATTGCGGGGGCGACCCATGTGATTAACGCGATCGATCTAGCAGTCTCAACGATGGTGAACGCGATCGAGTATCCGGAAGTGGAGTCGATTATGCACTTTGAGCAAGGCCAGATTGAAGTGTTGAAGCTAGCGATTCCTAACCAATGTCATGTGGTGGGGCGCAGTGTGGCTGAGGTGGCGCAAGACTCCCGCTTTCCCACCGGATCTTTGATCATTGGCTATCAACCCCACCCGCACATGCCCCTGACCATTCCCAATGGCAGCACAGTGCTAGAGCCTGGTTCAACCATTTTGATTGCTACGAAGCCAGGGGCAATGCATGAAGTAATTGATTTTGTGCAAGGTTGTACTTGATACAAAAGTCTGGCCAAGAAGATATGTCATGTGGTGGAACTCCTCCACAGAGTTGACTCTACATGACAATGCTTGAGATAGAGCAAATTTGAGGGCTATAACTACTAGAATGAAGCCTGAAATATTCAATAACAAACACAGTTAGTATTTATGAAATCCGAATTTGCCATTCCTTATCAAACAGGTGCTAAACCACCCCAGTCTTCTGATGATCCAGTAAAATCAATCTTGTCAGCTCCGCCTGGTATTCAAGAGCCTTCCAAAAGACAGAAGTAAGATAATTTTGGTTGGAGTTGGTAGCTCTTGAAGAGCGATGAAGTTATCTTTCTGCTTGGCTTTCAAAAAGATCAAATAGAAATATCTCAAGCAAAAGAATAGTAAAGGCCCCTTCTAAGTTGAAGTAAAAGGGGTCTTTTTTTGTGTTGATCCTGCTCTTTAGGAATACCCGCTTTAATCATCTTCTAGCTTTAAGAGTTGGGCATCAATTTGATGCAGGCGCGATCGCACAATTTCCGCAGATAAGATCCGTTTCCGCAGCGCATCATTGAGTGCCCCTTTCTCGACTAAGAGTAAGCGTCTACGAATGGCATCGAGCTTGATGCGATCGCCAAAGGTTTCTACCGAGCCATTCCCTGCGATCTCTGCCTCAGCACGACGATTGAACAAATCGCGTAAGCTTTTCTCCGCCGCAACCACCCGCACCTGGTAAGCGGAACGCATTTCTTCAAAAATTGAGCGCGGTAAGACTCCGGTTTTGAGTAAACCATCTAACTCATCCTGGGCAGCTTTGGCCGCAATTAACTGGGCCTGTAACTCTTCCACTTGTTGCCCCGCATCGGAAATAGGAGACAGTTGTAGCTGCCGGACAATCCAGGGCAAACTTAAGCCCTGAGCGACTAGTGATAGTAGCACTGCCCCAAATACCAGCACAATTAACTCTCCCCGTCCTGGCAAACTGGTGGGTAAGCTGAGAGCTAAGGCCATTGATAACGAGCCTTTAATATTGCCGAGAAACAGGACATGCTGCCAACGCAGAGGCACTGGACGATCGAACTTGCCCACCACTGCTAGCAAAGGATAGACACAGAGCGATCGCCCTACCTGATAAGCCAAGATGGCCAATAGCACCGCAGGCAAAGTGCGCCACAGGGTTGGCAAATCAATTTCTAAGCCAATCAGCAAAAAGATAAAGGTATTAACGCCAAACCCCGCATAATCCCAAAAACTCAATAGCGTGATGCGGCTAGAGGCCGAAACACCTCGCGACAGCCCCAAATTGCCCAACATCAACCCTGCGACCACCACTGCCACTACACCGGAGACCGCGATCAGTTGGGAGAGCTGAAACGTGCCTAGCGCCACGGCCACAGTCAACAAAATATTGCTGAGCGGGTCATCCGATCGCACAAATAGACCCGTGCTCAAGTAACCGATCGCTGCTCCCACGAGAGAACCCCCCACGATCACGACAATCAGCTCTTGAATACTTTCGCCCACCGTGACGGAGCCTGTTTCGTACGCCTTCAAAATCAAGCTGAATAAAACTAAGGCCATACCATCGTTAAATAAACTTTCGCCTTCGACGATGGTGGAAAGCCTTGCTGGTACTGGCACTTCTTTAAACACGGCAATCACTGAAACTGTATCGGTGATCGCCAAAATCACGCCAAGCAACAGGGCTGGAATCCAGGCCAATTCCAACTCAAACTTAAGGATGGTGGCTGTGACGCCAGAGGCAAGCACGACACCAGGACCCGCCAACAACACAATCGGCTTCAGCAGACTCCGCAGACGACTAATATCCGTGTTGATTGCTGCTTCAAACAAGAGAATGGGCAGAAACAAGTTCAGAATCAGCGAGGAATCTAGGCCAATGCGATTGGGCAGAAACTCTGCGATCGCTAGCCCTGCTAATACCAACCCCGTCACATAAGGGATATGGAAGCGCCGCGACAACAGAGCAACCCCTGTAGCAACCAGCAAGAGAATAATCAACGTCGGAACCAATGCCGCCACTTGTCCCTGATTGGAAATAATCAGGAATAACGGTAGATTCCCTAACAACTCAGTCAGTCCGCTCAAATGCATGGCTGGGAAAATGGATAGAGGCAAACGATGAGATTCATGGAGCAATCCTAAAGTTACCCTACAGCCGTTGAGGTTGCGTGGTAATTAAACCATCAATAAACTCTGACGGAAGTTGCACAGGTTTTCGCAAAATTCGATTAACCTAGGAGTTTAATTAGTTCTTCGCAGTTTAGTACTCGATAAGGATTAAGTCTGTGACCCCAGAAACGCTAGTTCCACACCTTCCTGTAGAGTCCTCAGCGACTGCCTTTAGCGCGGCTGAGTTTGATGAGTATGTCATGACTACCTACGGGCGTTTTCCCTTGGCGCTAGAACGAGGGTTGGGTTGCCGCGTTTGGGACACAGAAGGCCGCGAGTACTTAGATTTTGTGGCAGGAATTGCTACTTGCACGCTGGGTCACGCTCACCCTGCTTTGGTGGCCGCTGTGACGCAACAAATTCAAACTTTGCACCACGTCTCGAACCTGTACTACATTCCTCAGCAAGGTGAGTTGGCCAAGTGGTTGGTGGAGCATTCTTGTGCCGATCGCGCCTTTTTCTGTAACTCCGGGGCGGAAGCCAATGAAGGAGCAATCAAACTGGCTCGGAAGTATGCCCACACCGTTTTGAACATTAGTGATCCGGTGATTATCACGGCTCATGCCAGCTTCCACGGACGGACTTTAGCGGCGATCACAGCTACGGGGCAGCCCAAATACCAGAAGAATTTCAATCCGCTGGTGCCAGGGTTTCACTATGTGCCCTACAACGACTTGGCAGCCCTAGAAGCGGCGATCGCGGAGTTAGACAGCCAAGGGCGGCGCGTCGCAGCGATTTTGCTGGAGCCATTGCAGGGAGAAGGCGGCGTGAATCCTGGAGATGTGGCTTACTTTCAGCGGATTCGGGAAATTTGTGACCAGAAAGGTATTTTGCTGATTCTGGATGAAG